>ONAX01000004.1:0-47825 GCA_900315875.1 uncultured Eubacteriales bacterium
TGACGAACAATCAAATACAAAAGAAACGGTCAAGAATATGATGGAGGTCGTTGACAAAGATGGAAAGCACATAGGTCAAATTCCTTTTAACAGCGGAATGACACTGACAGACAACGGCATTTTCTATACAACTTTAATTTCAGGTACAACAAGCCCGGACACTATTGCTGTCGGATTGAACGAGGGTGAAAAGGATGTAGTTGTATATCATTTGTATGATATAAAAACCGATGAAAGCTATGATTTCGGCAGTATACCCGATCAGGATTACGAAGCAGGATATTGCAGGATTGAACTTAACGGCAAGCTGTATACTCTCATAACAACAGGCAATGCTATGGACAATGAACCTGACCCGTTGATTCTTGCAGAGTTTGACCTTACAGATCATACGATCAGTCAATACAGGATCTCAGATAACGGCTTTCCATATACAGCTATGGCATATGTTAATGGTAAACTACTCATACTTAATCACGATCAGACGGATGTGCTGAATGATAAGCTGTATTTATTCGAACCGGAAAATAAGCAGACAAAGCAGATTATGCAGTTTGAGCTTAACGGAAATACAGGTGATACGATAAGGTCGATGTACAGCGACGGAAAGAGTATTTATATCCTGCGTCTCCATTTTGAAGGAGATAATAATGTCGCTATGTTCCTTGATACATATGACCTTGATTTCAAAAAGCTGGCTGAAAAAGAGATTTCAGCTATGCTGAAAGAAAGTGCAGGAAAAAATCTCGTTACTGAGGATGTGGCAAACGAGATGAAACAGATGGTCAGCAACTTTATGGTGCTGGATGAGAAATATATTTATTATGAAAATTTCAGCACAACAAGATTTTTAGGAAATGCTGAGGACGGAAAGCTGTTCAGCGAGACCAAAGGTGCAGGAGATACATTCCTTGCTTCATCTGGAAGCGGTGCTCCATTCTTTTACTGTATTTTTGGCGGAGGAGAGAATGAAAACAGCATCTATGAATGGAAAGACGGAACTTTAGAAAAAACGGTTTTCAAATCTGATGATGACCGCTATTATATAACAGCCGCATCACGAAGTCCTGACGGGAAAACACTCATACAAGTCGCTTATACAAATCCGGAGGACAGAAACGATACTCTGCCGACAAAGATATATTTTTTCTGACATTGTTTTACATCTCCATTACATTTCAGGTAAGACATGATAACAGCTCCCGATCTATACTTTTGTTACAAAGTACAGGTCGGGAGAATTTTTATGTATAAGATAATACTGAAAAATGAATATGAAAGCTACGTTTCAAAACAGCAGGGTATCAGCTTTATGCAGTCTGAGAAATGGAGCAAGGTCAAAACAGACTGGCTGTCAGAGCAAATTCTTTTGAAGGACGAATGTGGATATGTTCAGGGTGCGGTGCAGATGCTCATCAAAAAGATACCTTTTCTGCATACCTCGTTTATCTATGTTCCGAGAGGTCCTGTCTGCGATATGCACTACAAAAATGCGGTAAAAAGGCTGACAGAGCTTATCAGGCTGTATGCACAGAAGTATAATGCATTTATGGTACGGATTGATCCTATGATCGACCATAAAGATACACAGGCAATTGAACTTTTGACATCTGTCGGTTTTAGCTATGATCCGAACAGGTCTGAGGACGATATGATACAGTCGCAAAAAAACTACATACTGAACATAGCAGGAAAAACATCTGAACAGGTCTTTGACTATCTTATGATATTCACCTCGTGACGGGTCAATCGTTATGGTGTTTACCACATTGCGCTGAAGGAAACCCCAGCTCCAGAATGTATCGTCATCAAGTATCACATAGGAGAATATACCGTGACATTTCCTAAGCCATTCTCTTATTTCAAAAGGACGTGCGCGCGATCCCGATCCCTGACTTGTGGGTGTTATTCCTCGTATGGTGATGCTACCGTTTTCAATGCCTCATATAGTTCCGAAAAAGCTTTATCACCGTTTACTGTTTTTAATCCGTTTTCGACGAAACGATTGTAGCCTTGTTTCCATGAACTTGAAAGGACAACATCAGCGTCTGTTTCTTCGACTATTCTTCCGAGACGCTTGACCATATTCATATCGATTTTTACACCTTTGGCATATTCATCCCCTTCGTCGTTAAGAACACCGTCAATATCAAGGAAAATGACCTTATAAAATGGAAATATTTTATCTTCCTCTCTGACCATACGGTCGGTATACCATGAGAATTATTCTGTGATCTTTTCGCAGTGCAGAATAAAGTGAACTATATATCGACATACTATTCATAACCACTTATAAAAATGGTCACAGCATTTTCTGAAAAATATTTCACTGAAAAACTATTCAGAACCTTGACGTTCGGGATGTGCTGTGGTAAAATATAATCAAACTGAAATATAATTCAGAGAATATATTTTCAGAAAAGATGTGATGCTATGTTTATCGGCAGAGAAAACGAACTCAGGCAGTTAAATGCCGAGCTTTCCTTATGGAAACGAAAGACAGCGGTGCTTGTCTACGGCAAACGAAGAGTCGGGAAAACCACCCTGCTGAGTGAAGCTGCAAAAGGATTTGACGGTGTTGTCATCAATCATATGTGCGTAACAAGCACCTTTGAGGGCAATATGGAACTGATCTATCAAAGCGTTTCAGAGGGGCTGGGTTTGCCGAATATCAGGTTCGGTTCGCTTTTTGAAATGATGGATTATCTGAAAACACTTGATAAAAAGATACTGCTCATCATCGACGAATACCCCTACCTCAAGCAAACGAAAAAGAAGAATGAGGTCGATTCCTATATGCAGGCAGTCATCGACAGGCTGCCCGAAAATGTCAAGCTGATACTCTGCGGCTCGTATATCACGGTGATGAAGGAACTGCTCGAAGAAGGCAATCCGCTGTTCGGCAGGTTCTCGCTGATACAGCATATCCGGGATTTTGACTATCTTGACGCAGCAAAGTTTTATCCCGGACTTTCCATTCGGGATAAGATAGCTTTTTATGCAGTGTTCGGCGGAAGTCCCTACGTCCTGGAAAATCTTGACAAGAGTAAGACACTCCGCGAAAATATCGAACACCTGCTGCTGCCCGAAACAGGTCTGATTCGGTCGCACATCGAGAATGTCATGCTAAGAGAAATCCAAAAGTCCTTTGATGCGAGGATATTGGAAGTTCTCGGCAACGGCAAAAAGCGTTACAGCGAGATACGGGACAGAATTGTAAGCACCGAAACAGGGTTGCTTGATAAGCAGTTGAAGATACTTCTCGACATGGAGACTATTCAGAAGACCGCCCCCATAAACCGACGAAACGACAAGAAAAAGCAGTTTTACGAGATCGTGGATAATCTGATGCGTTTCTATTTCACTTTCATTTTCGGTAAGGCGGGAACTATTGCCCGTATCGGTGAGGAGCAGTTTTTCAATCGAAATATTGACGCAGTACTGGATCAATTCATCAGCAGACGGCTTGAAGGTGTCGTCTTGCAATACTTCCACAGAGCCGCCCTGCAAGGCTTTTATCCCGATATTGACGATTTCGGCAGCTATTGGTACGATGACCCTGAAACGAAAACAAATGGTGAGTTTGACTGCGTGATACGGCATGGTGAGCAATATGATTTCTACGAATGCAAATACTTCGACCGTCCCATGAGCCTTGAGGAATGCTGTCAGGAAAAGGAACAGCTGGGTAGCATCAAGGGTATCACTGTGTCAGATGTAGGATTTGTCTGCACGGGGGGATTTGCGTTTGAATGTGCAAAAGAATTTACACTCATTGACGGAAAAAAGCTTTACTTCATTTAAAATACAACAGCCGCCCGGACTTTCACCCGGACGGCTTTCCTTATGCTGTAATATGTAATCTCTCTGCAATCTCCTTTATTGCCATAATAAAACCATGTTCATGTGTCAATGTTATCTGCGAGGGGTCGGCGGCGTGCCGCCGCTGTCAGATCAATTTGTCAGTTCCGGACAGGTCGTCTATCCTTCTGACAATTCCTGCCTTGCGCATGGTTTATTTCTCCTTTGATACAAATTTATTCAAGGGTAGTATTTGTATTTTGAGAGAAAATATGCTTATCCGAAGTTGCATTAACACGGAATTGTTAATGCCGGAAATAAGTATCGGCTAAGTTTATAACTATTATAAGTCATGGGGGCGGATGAAAGTAGTCCATAGTCTTGGCAATATTAACAAATATAAGTTTCAAATCAAAGCAATGTTCGGAAATTATCTGGTGATTCTTGCTTTTTGTTTTTCACTTTTGTATAATATTGCATGGTATATATGCACAGTATGAAACAGCGTAATTATATTTGTTTTTGTCAAGATAATTGTTTTGGAGGAAATATCAGTATGTACGATTATTTGAAGGATTATATTGAACCGGAAGGAAATAATTATAATCATTTCTATCCCGTGAGTCAAGATGAGATCATTAAGGCTGAAAAAAGAATACAAATTGTTTTTCCTGCTGAATTAATTAATTTTTATAATGAAGTGGGTTATGGATTCTTGAGTAGCGATAAATATTATATTAACAGAATCATGTCACCAACCGATATTGCAGACTTTATGTGTAATGAAGAGCCATATGACTGTATTGATAGATCTATTTATGAAGAAAACGAAATGGCTTTTATGCATATTTCAGGTGAGGATTTTTTAACTATCTTGTTAGATGGTGTTGACAAAGGTAGTATTATGTATTTTGGAACAATAATTGCTGAATCATTTTATTCCTTTGTTGAAAAAATGTACAATGAACCTAATTTCTATATGCGCAGGAATCATACTTAAATAACAATGCAACAACTACCAACCGCAGAGCACCAAGAACAGGTGTGATGCGGTTGGCTTTTTATGTGCGACCCGGCACACCCTATATTCCTTACGATCAGATTTTCAGTATATCAGTTCCCGCTGAATAATGATACATTGTTGTCTGATTTCCAATATGTAAAATTCTATTTCGGAAATTATTGTAAGAATAAAGATCCTGACGAGATATTTTTATAAATAATAAAAAACACTCTTGACAAAACGTAGTTAGTTGTGTTAAACTGTTTGTGGTTAGATAAATCTAATTATCTGACCAACATTTTTGGATGTTAGTTAGATATATCTAATTGCGGAGGAAATATGAGTGTGGTAATTGTAGGCGGAAATGAATGTATGGTCAGAGAATATACGGAGCTATGTAAGAAATATAAATTCAAGGCAAAGGTCTATCCCAAAATGTGCAGAGGTTTGCAGAATATCGGAAGTCCTGATCTGCTGGTACTGTTTACGGATACAATGTCACATAAAATGCTTCGTTGTGCACTAGATAGCGCAAAGGGGCAGAATATACCTGTGGAGCGTTCTCATTCAGGCTCCAAATCAGCCCTGAAAAATATTCTTGACCGCTATGCCGGATAAAAGGAGTGAGAATTTATGTCAGAGGAATTACTGTTAAGACACTGTTCACCTACAGTGATCGGTTTAAAGACAGCTAATATGTTTGTCTGTCGTTTTGACAGCAAGGAGCAGGAATGCAGCACTTTACAAAGGTTGAATAAAAAATTATGCTCCAAGGGACTGCGTATCATCCCTCTGCGGCATAATGAAGATAAAGTGCTTTTGTACCTTTACCGCCCGTCAAAGCTTAAAAGAGATCTGAAAGACACACAGGCCGACAAACTGCTTCAAAGCTGTGGCTATAGTTGCGGAAATATGAATCTCTGCATTGTTCAGCTAATAAAAAGACTCAGGGAAAACGAGGATTTTCCCCATGAGATCGGACTGTTTCTGGGTTACCCACCCGAGGATGTCTGCGGTTTTATCGAGAACAAGGCACAGTGCTGCAAATGTGTAGGCTGCTGGAAGGTATACGGCGATGCAGAAAAAGCGCAGGCGACATTTGAAAAATACAAGCGCTGCACAGAGCTTTGCTGTTCACTTGCAGCAAAAGGTGTCAGTATAGAAAAACTGGCAGCCTGTTATTAGTATTAGTTCATTCAGCCTTATGGCTTATGATAATAATTTATAAAGGAGTAATTTATATGAGTAAGGTAGCAGTAGTTTATTGGAGTGGAACAGGAAATACGGAAGAAATGGCAAAAGCAGTGTTAAAAGGCGCAAAGGATGCAGGCGCAGATGCGGAGCTTTTTACTGCTGACAGCTTTGGTGTTGAACAGATGGAAAGTTTTGACAGTGTTGCCCTCGGTTGTCCTGCAATGGGTGCAGAGGAATTGGAGGACGGCGAATTCCTGCCGATGTACGAGAGCATCAAGGATAAGCTCAGCGGTAAGAAAGTAGTTCTTTTCGGTTCCTACGGTTGGGGCGATGGCGAATGGATGAGAAACTGGGACGAGGAAGTCAAAGCTCTCGGTGTAGTTATTGCAGCGGATTTCGTTATTGCCAATGAAGCACCTGATGATGGAGCAATAGCAGCTTGTGAAAGTCTTGGTGCAGCACTTGCCTGAATAAACATATCAGAATGAAAACCGGAAAAAAGTGTTGACATTTGCGGGCAGAGGTGATATAATCCTGTTAGTTTAATTGAACTAACAGCACTGTATATTTACGGCTTTTACTTATAAGAAGCTGCAAATATATTATTTTATCATCGTTTATTATGCATAACGGGTATATTATTACCCGGATAAAGCATATAAAACGATATTTTTTGAGGCTGTAGTTCGATATAACTAATTATATTAGAACTATCTAATATTACGAGCGGGTGAAAAAATGAGTAAAAATAAAGCTGTATCCGTCTCTTGTCTTATTCTGATGCTTTTCGTTATTATCGGGGCATTTCCTTTGGGTGTATTTGCAGCCGAAGATGGCAGCACCCAGGCAGGATATTATATGTCCTACAAAAAATACAAGGCTGCTGTTGATCCCGATGGAGTGAAAACAATTACCTACAATGAGATAACAGATCAGATATCGAATCTTCTGGAAGAAGGAATGAGAAGATATACCGGCGGAGCGAAAAAAGACGGGGATGACGGATATTACAAACCCTTCTCCAATGCATATGGCTTCTGGTATGAAACCTCGGGCTTTGAAAAGACGGTAATGGGATATATATCCGGCTCAAGAGTTACCGAGGTTGAGCTGCAGTTCTCAACCATGCGTAAATCCGTATCAAACAAAGAAAACGCAGATGTCGTCCGAAGCGAGGTCGATACTCTTGTTTCGATGCTGAGAGAGGATGCAAATAAGCTCGATGAGCTTTTCGGATACAATGTTGATGGTACAAGCAGCAGCGGCACAGGCCTTGCATGGGCCACCTTTGCGGCGGTATTCAGTATTATTGTACGTGAAGGGCTTGAAGCAATACTCATAGTCGGTGCCATGGCCGCCTATCTCATTAAAACAAAAAATAAGCGTGGAACACTTTATGTCTATATCGGAGCACTAGCCGCTCTTGCAGCAAGCATTGTTATGGCGATGATCCTTTATTCATTCGCAAGCAATGCAGGAAACTCAATACCGCAGGAGATTGTTGAAGGTGTAACAGCACTTTTAGCTGTTGCGGTGCTGATATATGTTTCCAACTGGATGATATCCAAAGCTGAGTCCGATAACTGGACAAAGTATCTGTCCGATAAGGTCTCTGATTCTGCGGATAAGGGCAAGGTTCTTGCACTTGGCTTCACTTCTTTTCTTGCAGTATTCAGAGAAGGCGCAGAGGTCATACTTTTCTGCCAGCAGTATTTTACAAGGGCAGGTTCAATGGAAAACGGTTACCTTGCTGTATTCGGCGGTATAGCTCTCGGACTTGCGGCTGTAGCACTGGTTTTTGTACTAATGAGAGTATTCGGAGTAAAGATACCTCTGAAGCCTTTCTTCATGGCAACAAGCATTCTTATGGCTGTAATGTCGATAGTATTCCTTGGCTCGGGTATATGGGAGCTGTTTTTGGACGGCGGTCTTGCCGACAGCATAGGCGGATGGGTACAGCAGATTGCGGCTACTATCCCACAGCTTTCATGGATGTCAGGTAATGATATACTTGCTTTCTTCGGAATATATCCGACATGGATAACCCTCATTCCTCAGCTTATACTTCTTGTAATAACTGTAGTGACATTCATTATTGCTATGAAAAAGAAGCCGGCAGATAAAAAAACAGAGGAAACCGAAGTAAAGTGATAACAATGCAATAACCCCGGTCTGACCCGTATAATGATCGGGTTTTATTGAGGATCCGTCAGGATTCCTATACAAACAATAATAAATAACCAGGAGGAATTTAAAGTGAAAAAAATGGTAAAGATTATAGCAGCAGCGCTCTGCTCTGCTCTTGTTGTGGCAAGTCTCGCGGCTTGTAGTTCAAACACTGATTCTTCTTCAAAATCTACCGAGGAATCAAAAACAGCTTCGGTTGCTGACACAAAATCGGATGACAGCGAGGAAGGCGGCGATGAGCCAGACCTCGGATTCACAGAAGTCCCGATCTTCGAGGATGTAGAAAAAGAGTTCCTCAATCTGACAGCAGTATATTTCCAGGCAGTTGATATGACAGGCGGTTATAAGGCAGAGGATTACGACTGTCACCTTGAGCTTGATGTAAAGGCACTCCAGAACGGTCTCGGATACGGTACAGGCGACTGGGTTCCGTATCTTACCGTAAACTATGAAGTGACAAAGAATGATACAAAAACCAAGGTAAGCGAAGGAACATTCATGCCAATGGCTGCTTCTGACGGTCCGCATTACGGTGCAAATATCAAAATGGACGGCGACGGACTCTATACAGTAAAATTCACCGTCAAATTCCCGGATTCCAGCACATACCTCATCCATACAGATGAAACCGGCCCTGAAACTCATGCTTTTCCGAATGCTATTGAATATACCTATGATCAGTGGCAGTTTACCAAGGGCGCATGGGCTGAATAAAATAATAAGTCTGATTTCAGGAAATTAACCGGAGACATTTCTTTCGGTATTCCGTGAAACGATTGCATTATCGGCGAAGCATTACGGGAGTTTCGCCAGAACAAATACTCCGGCTCGAGTTTTTTCGTGTCGGAGTGATTTGCTTGTTCTGACGTTTAAGCATTTCGGGCAGATCAACTGAAATCAAGCTGAATAACAGCAAAGGGGAAGATTTATGCTTACTTATCTTATCAATGTATCGAACGATATGCTTGCATTGTCACTACTGATTGGTATGATGATGGCATTTTTGGATACATATTGCAAAAACAGTGGAAAAATCGTTGCAAGAATCGGACTTGGTGCCGGTATTATTATTGCAGGTGTAAGAGCTTATTTTACCAATACCAGACGGATAAAGAACGGCTGGATGATCGGCACATACGGCTATGGCTTCACATTGGGCTTTCTGATACTGACCGCCATAGCCCTGGCTGTGTTCGGATATTTTTTGATAAAAAAGCCGGAAAAGTCAAAACTGAAAATTGCTTCGAGCTGGGTAATATCCATTTGTTTTGCTCTGCTGACAGCGGCAGCACTGTATTCCTCTCTGCCGAACGTGCTTGTTTATCCCTTCCAGTTCAATACCGGAGGAAACGGGATCATCTCTTCAGAGTTTTTCCTGAGACTTGGCGGATACCTTTTGGGGATAATTATTTGTTTGCTGTCATTCATTGGTGTATATAAGCTATATATGTGTGCAGCTTTGAAGGGAATAAAGGCTGTACCATTCGTAACAATGTGTATCGCCTTTATCATCTACGGGGTGTTTTCTTTCGGCAGGCTTATGGCTGTACTTACAACACGAAAAATAATTGATAATGTTGATTTGTTCACATTCTCGGCTCAGAGCAATAATATTGCTTCCTGGTACACCTACGGATTGTTCATTCTCTCGCTTATTACAGCCGCAGCTTTTATCATAGGGAGCTTTACAAAGAAGGAACCCTTTTCAACCAAGGCTCAGCGCAGAAAGCAGCGTGCATTATGGAGAAGCGGAAAAAGATATTTCGCTGCACTGCTTATTTGCTTTATTGCAGGAATACTTTGCTCTACCCTTTTTGTGGATATGAATAAGGTTGTTATCCGTGAAGCGCCGGTTGAGGATCCTGTTATCGTTAAGGATAAATCAGGTGAAGAAAAGGAACTGCAGGTACCGATAGAAATGGTCAGCGACGGCCATCTGCACCGCTTCGGATATAAGACTGCGGACGGAAATCAGGTCAGATTCATCGTAGTTCTGAAGCAGGAAAATACAAGTAATTACGGTGTGGGACTTGACGCATGTGAAATATGCGGAGAAGCAGGTTATTATGAAAATAACGGCGGCCAGATAGTCTGCAAGAAATGTAATGTCATAATGAACCGCACAACTATCGGAATGAAGGGCGGATGTAACCCGATAATTATTGATTATGATATGGACGAAAACGCCATTACGGTTCCAGTATCAGAAATGATAAAGAATCAGAATGTTTTCAAGAATTAAGAGCGAGGGAGGATACGAAATGTTTTTCAGAATGATCATAGGAGCCTTCCAGCGACAATGGAAAAAAATGCTGATGATCGCCCTTACAGTAGCACTGGGTGCTTCAATCGCTACGGCAATGCTCAATGTCATGCTGGATGTAGGCGATAAGATAAACGAGGAGCTTAAGGCATATGGTTCAAATATCACAGTCGTTCCCGGTTCAGAAGCTGTTATGTCAGACCTTTATGATGTGCAGGGCAACGAGGGCAAGGAGGAATATCTCGGAGAGGAAACCCTGGGAGAATTTCTCACGATATTCTGGGCAAATAATATAACGGATTTTGCCCCTGTCCTTGATACCGATGTAACAGTAAAAAACAAAGATGTGAAATTAGTCGGAACCTGGTTTGACCATCACTTTGAATTCGTCAAAAAGGGTACTACATACAAACGGGATACAGGTATCATAAACCTCAGAAGCTGGTGGGATATCACCGATGGAAAATGGCTTGATGAGGCAAAGCTGAGTGGCGACAATTATGCAATGGTGGGCAAAAAGCTTGCTGAGGAGCTCGGAGTAAAGGCCGGTGATATTATCAGTGTAAAAGGCACGGACGCTGCTGAAAGTCTTGAAATTGTCGGAATATTTGAATCGGGTGATGATGAGGAAAACTACATCTTCTCTACACTTCCTGTAGCTCAGAAATTATCCGGCAACACCGGAAAATATAAAAAGGCGGAGGTCAGTGCTATTACCTCGCCGGATGATGAGCTTGCGATAAAGGCTGCAAAGAATCCTGATCTTCTCAGCGGAGATGAATATGATCTCTGGTACTGCACCGCCTACGTCAGCTCAATATGCTTTCAGATACAGGAGGCAATTCCCGGAGCGTCCGCAAGGGCTGTGCGGCAGATAGCCGATTCAGAAGGAAAAATACTGGAAAAGACAGAGCTGCTTATGGCTCTTATCACTCTTATGAGCCTTATCGGTGCAACCCTCGGCATATCAAATCTTGTTACCTCCAGCGTTATGGAGCGCTCTGCAGAGCTTGCACTTATGAAGGCGGTAGGGGCTAAAAACAGCCAGGTCACCCTTCTTGTTCTGACAGAGATAATACTGACCTCCCTTATAGGAGCGGCAGCAGGCTATTTAATGGGATATTGCTTTGCACAGGTGATCGGTCAGTCTGTGTTCTCCTCGGCTATTAAAATGAGCGGAATGGTGGCATTCCTTGTGACAGTTATGATTATTGCTGTAACACTGGTAGGCAGTTTACCGGCAATAAGAATGATTCTCCGGCTTCGCCCGTCGGAAGTCCTTCACGGCGGCCATTGAGTAGGGGGTGGATAAATATGAATAAAAAGCATCGCATGTTTGTCAGAATGGTTTTAGCTTCACTGCTCAGACGGCGTTCAAGAATGATTATTGCACTGCTGGCAATAGTGGTCGGAGCAACGATTCTTTCCGGCCTGGGTCTTATCTATTATGATGTTCCCCGTCAGATGAGTGCGCAGTTCAGAAACTATGGAGCAAATGTTATTTTCACTCCCTCGGGCAGCTCGGAAATGAATCAGACTGAGATTGAAAAAGCAGTTGCTGTCTTTCCGTCAGATAAATTAGAAGGTTATACGCCATACAGATATGAAAATACAAAGCTGAACAATCTCCCTGTCACCATAGCAGGTACGGATTTCTCCTCTGTTCTTAAAACAAGTCCGTACTGGCATATTTCGGGAGAGCTGCCTGATGCAGACGGAAAGGCTCTTGTCGGAAAAAAGGTTGCTGAGAAATTCGGACTGAGTACAGGCGACAGCATCAGCCTGCGGAATTCATTTACAATAACCGAAGAAACAGATCTGAAAGATATTCCCGATTACGAGATCTTTACCGACCCCAAGACGGGAGAAAAATACTGCGATCATACTCTTGACCTTAAAATTTCAGGCATCCTCGAAACCGGAGGCTCTGAAGAGGAGTATATCTATGTTACGCCTGACGATGTCAGTTATTTAACGCTGAGTAGCAGGAGCTGTGATATAGTTGAGGTTAGCGTGGCTGCAAGCAAGGATGAGCTGAAAGCCTATCTTGATGAGATCAACAATAAATCAGATGCCATTGAAGCAAAGCCCGTAAAGCGAGTTACCGCTTCTGAAACCACAGTCCTTTCCAAGCTTGAAGCTTTGGTGCTTATTGTTACCATAGTCGTGCTGGCTCTGACCATGATTTGTGTTGCCACTACAATGATGGCTGTAATAGCCGAAAGAAGGCGTGAAATAGGTCTGCGTAAGGCGCTGGGAGCACTCAATTCAAGTATTATTGCTGAATTTTTATCCGAAGGACTTGTTCTTGGTGCAGTCGGCGGTATTATCGGATCTTTTTTTGGTTTCCTGTTTGCCAATGCGGTCAGCATGAATGTATTCAGCAGCACGATAACATTTCGTCCGCTGCTTATCCCGGCAGCAATAATAGCATCCGTGGCAGTGACCGGCATTGCGTGTCTTATACCTATCAGGGGTGCGGTAGATGTAGATCCGGCTTTGGTTCTTAAAGGTGAATGAGGGCAGTGCCTGCGCTGTAAGATTCGCAACATAGGTTAATGAATTTTCAGGAGGAATGAAAATGAAATTATTGGAGCTTAAAAACATCACAAAAAGATACGGAAGCCTTTATGCTCTGGATAATGTCAGTCTGAGTATCGACAAGGGCGAATGGATCGCTATTATGGGTCCGTCCGGATCGGGAAAAAGTACAATGATGAACATAATAAGCTGTATGGATAAGCCAACAGAAGGGCAGGTTATTTTTGACGGCAGGGATATAACAAAGGACAGCCGGAGAAAACTGACAGAATTTCATAGGGATAAGATCGGGCTTGTATTCCAGCAGTTCCATCTTATCAATTATCTGAATGCTGTAGAAAATGTTATGATCGCCCAGTATTATCACAGTATGCCTGATGAAAAGGAAGCTCTGGAGGCTTTGGAAAGAGTCGGACTAAAGGACAGAGCAAAGCATCTTCCCAGTCAGCTTTCGGGCGGCGAACAGCAGAGAGTGTGCATTGCAAGAGCGCTTATCAATTCCCCGGAGCTTATTTTAGCCGATGAGCCGACAGGCAATCTTGATGAAGCCAATGAAAATATTGTTCTTGATCTGTTCAGACAGCTTCACAAGGAGGGTACAAGTCTTATCGTTGTTACCCACGACCCGGAGGTCGGAGAGGTTGCAGAACGTGTCGTGCGGCTTGAGCACGGAAAGATAATTTCAGATAAGAAGAATAAGCAGTTTATAGAATAAAAGCAATATCGTTAACTTAATAAACACAAAAGTTTCGCCGGCCTTTTCAAAGGCAGCGGGGTCCATGGGGCAGAGCCCCTTTTCGCGCTCCGCAGAGTGCGAAATCTCTTTACTCAATCTCTCCGCAAGGGTTGAATTCAAAAGCAGTTCTGTGGACTGTTTTTGAAGAGGGGACGCCATGGAAAGAGGGCGTCCCCTTGTAGTGGTTATCACTAAGCCGCTCTCGCTGCCGCAAGGCAGTGAAGAATAAACTTAAGCTGACAACATTGATTAAATAACAGAGGTGTAAAATAATGAGTAAAAAAATTTGCATAACATCTTTACTTGCTGTCATTTTATCAGCTATAATTGTATTAACATTTACGGCCTGCAGCAGCGATAACAAGACCGTTGAATACACTAACGGAACATATACCGGCAGAAGCAGCGATTTTGACGAGGATGAAAGCGGTAACGGCGCCGGTTACGGCGAGGTTACCATAAAGATTGAAGATAATAAAATAACCGATTGTAACTTTAAGATGTACGAGCTCGACGGGACACTGAAGGATGAAAACTACGGTGCAGACCTTTCCCGCGAGAACCGTCTCAAAGCACAGAAAGCAGTACAGTCGGCGGATAAATATTCTTCTGCGATTATCGGAAAAAGCTCTGCGGATAATGTGGATGCCATAAGCGGTGCAACTATATCCTGTAATGAATTTAAAGAGGCAGTGAATGATGCGTTGAAAAAGGCAGAAAAGACATCTTAAACTCTTATCCGGGAGGAATTGATATGAAAGCCGGAAAAATAGCATTACATATTATTCTGAGCCTGATTGCAGCATTTTTGCTGGTCGGGTTACCCGGACTGTATATTCTGGTTCAGAGAGCAGAGAATCGGCCCGATACAGTTTCGAGTGCAAGTGTCAAGATCCCGGATAAGCCATCAGGAGAATATGTGCTGCTGCTCAACCGTTCGCTGCATAAAGAGTCATTTGATGATTGGGTCGCTTTTTTTAGTGACGGCGAGCTGAATGTCATTTTTGATGATGTTAATTGTCTTGCCTCCGAGTCGGATACTGACGCTCTGAAAATGGCAGACCGGCTTATTGCCCGGCTTCCGGAAAACCAGATGAAACTTCGCACGGAAAATCCCGTTCTGCTTGTTTCCAAAGTTGAAAACGGATGTATTGACACCGCAATTTTTTCAAAGGAAATGGCTGATGAAATGAAGCTGAGAACCGATTCGGATGATAATATAGCTTGTATCATCATAAAGGGCGGTGAGGATGAAAAATGAGAAGGATAAATATTTTTGTTATTATCGGCATAATAATCACCTTTATTTTTCATGCTGTTTCCGGAAGTATCAGGCTGTTCGGCGCTGATGCAGGCTCTGCGCAGCTCTCTGCAAGGTTATGTATGTTTCTTGTGTTAGTTCACGTTATCATCACAACGATTCTGACCGTCAGGACGCTGCTCACCATAAAAAAGAGCGGCAGGGGATATTTCAGGGAAAATCTGCTTTTCTGGGCAAGAAGGATAAGCGGCTTTGCGCTTCTTATCCCTCTTGTTATGCATTTGTTTGTTTTCAGCGGAACAGGTGATGAAGCCTACAGGCTTGTATTATTTAACAGCGGCAGACTGATTTCACAGATTCTTCTGGCGGCAGTGCTCGCCTTTCATATACTGACAAACATCCATCCGTTCCTTGTTGGCATAGGCGTAAAGGAGCATAAAATAATATCGGCGGATATGCTTTTTGTCGTTTCGGTATTTTTACTATTCTGCTGCGGTGCATTCTGCGTTTATTATCTGAGGTGGATGGCATATTGAATTTCGGAGGAAAAGGAAATGATAATTAATAAAGATAAATGCAAAATAGGTATTACCGATATTTTGCTTTTGATTTCTCCGGTGCTTTTTGGTATCGGAATAAAAAACTGGTTCCCTGTATGCGGGATGAAAGAAGATATGGTAATGAGCTGCCATTGGGCGGGAGAGGTGTTGTTTGCTCTTGCGGTACTGCTGGTAATTATATCACTAATACATATGGTGATACCCGATGAAAGGATAAAAGCAGGCATTGATATTTCAGGTGCCGGCATTGCGGTTTTATCCATGATGATCCCGGGAAACATAATTTCCCTTTGCAAAAACAGCGAAATGCAGTGCAGAGCAAATACCTCCTTATGGACGATAATCTTTATGGTAATCATCTGTGTTATTTTCTGTGTAGATGCGTTCATATATCTGCAGATGCAGTCAGGTAAAAAGCACAGCAGAAATAATGCGGAGATGAAAAAATGAAATTTTCGATCGGTATTGCAATAAAAAACATTATCCGTAGACCCGTAAGAACAGCTCTGATGTGTATAATAGTTTTTATCCTGTCTTTTTCAGCACTTTTCGGGGGATATCTTATTATAAGCCTTCAGAATGGTCTTGGCGGATACCGTGCAAGGCTCGGAGCTGATATTATTGTAGTACCCTCAGCGGCACAGGGACACGGAACAGTTGATAATGTGCTGCTGCAGGGAATAACGGGTAACTATTATATTCCAGGGAGCAGCCTTGAAAAGCTTGAGGGCATTAAGGGCATAGAGAAGAAAACATCTCAGTTCTATCTGACCTCCGCAAAGGCAAGCTGCTGCAGCTCAAGAGTGCAGATAATCGGTTTTGACCCTGAAACGGATTTTACAGTTATGCCCTGGATAAAGAGCCTGAATGTGGATATGGCAGACGGTGATATTATAATCGGGGCAGATATTGCTTATCCTGCTGACGGCAGCCTGCGTTTTTACGGCGAAAGCTATCATGTTGCCGGGCAGCTTGAAAAGACAGGAACAGGACTTGATAATGCTGTCTTTACAAACCGCAGCACAATTAAGAAAATGGCAAAGTCGGCAGCGGATACAATTGAACGTGAAGCACTGAAGGGTATTGACCCCGGGAAAGCCGTTTCCTGTGTACTTATTAAGGTCAAAGACGGCTATGACCCGCAGGCACTGGCTGATGATATCAATATTTATATATCAAAGGTCAGAGCTTCATCATCTGCAAGCATGATCGGCTCGGTAGCGGAGGGCCTTGAAAATGTTTCCGGCGTTATCAGCATTATTACCATAGGAATGTGTATAATCGCAGTAGTGCTTATTGTTGCTGTGTTTACCCTTATGATAAATAACAGGAAAAAGGAATTTGCTGTTATGCGGGTTGCAGGAGCTTCAAGGAAAATGATTATATATCCTGTTGCTGCTGAGGCTGCGTTTATTAGTATTATCGGTTCACTTTCGGGGATAATGGTTTCGCTTCTGTTTGTTTCACCGCTTTCGGAAAGCATCAGAAGCCGCTTTTCGCTTCCGTTTCTGCAGCCCGATATATGTACATTTTCGATTCTTGTACTCGGAGCATTGATTGTTCCTGTACTGATCGGTGTTCTTTCGGCAGTTATATCTGCCCTCAGGATCACCGGAAATGAAACCGGACTATTGCTGAGGGAGGATGCATGAATGAAGCTGAAAGCAGAAAAAATCGGAAGAATGTATTTCCGCAGCAGCAGACATACGAATTTTTTCTATGCCATCGAATCACTTGATTTTGAATTGAAGGAAGGCTGCATCACAGCTGTTACAGGTCGTTCCGGCAGCGGAAAAACCACATTTATCAATATGCTCAGCGGACTGCTGATTCCGTCAGACGGACGGGTACTTTTAGATGATACGGACATATACGCTCTCACTGATAAGGAACGCTCCTCGATCAGGAACCGGCATTTTGGAATAATACCTCAGGGACAGACAGGTCTGCAGTCCCTTACTGTACTTGAAAATGTTATGCTGCCTGCCACGATGTACGGCAAAGCAAAGGAAAAGAAGGAAAAAGCAGAGCTGCTTCTTGAAAAACTGGGTATCGACGATCTTCGGGAGGTCTATTCAAATGAATTATCCGGGGGCGAGCTGAGAAGAATGTCCGTTGCGAGGGCACTGATAAACGAGCCTGAGATAATCATTGCCGATGAGCCGACGGGAGATCTTGACGCAGACACAACGGTGCTTGTAATGGAGCTTCTGAAAAGCCGTGCCGAAGAAGGAGCGTCTGTGCTTATCGTGACACATGACAAGGATGTTCTTCCATATTCCGATATTGTTTACACAATGGAAAAGGGAACTTTGAAGAAACCGTGATAATCAGAGGAGGAATCAGCTATGAATAAAGGTAAGGCAGCAATAGTTGGAGCAGGATTTGTGGGTGCTTCCATAGCATTTTCATTGATGCTTGATAATGCGCTGGATGAAATTGTTCTGATAGACATTGATAAGAAAAAGGCATACGGTGAAGCGGCTGATATTGCTCACGGCGTTGAAGATACAGCAAATGCAGATATCTATGCAGGTGATTTCAGCGATTGCCGTGACTGTAATATTATCATCATAACTGCCGGCAGAGGGAGACTCCCGGGAGAAAGCCGTATTGATTTAGCGGAAGAAAACATCAGAATAATACGCAGTGTCACAGATTCTCTCGGCAGATATTATAACGGCTGTCCTGTTCTTATGATTTCAAATCCTGTTGATATCCTGACCGCAAGTGCTGAGCATTTGCTCGGTCAGAAGGAAGGAATAGTATTTGGTTCAGGGTGTATGCTTGATTCCTCACGCTTTAAAAGATGTATTGCCCGCGCTGCATTCCCCGAAGATCATAAAAGTCAGTCGGAATGCGGCAGGAATATCAATGCTTTTGTAATTGGTGAACACGGAGATGCACAGATTCCTCTCTGGAACGGAGTTTCAATATGTGGTAAGTCAGCAGATGAGTATTTTGCAGAGCATAAGATCCTATGGAACGAGGTCATCCGACAGTCGATCAGTAACGAAACAAAAAATATGGGAGCCTCCATTATCAAAGCCAAAGGAAGAACGAATTACGGAATTGCACTCTGTGCCGCAAGGATAGCAAGAGCTGTAGTAAGCGATGAAAAATTCATTGCTTCTGTCAGCAGCACAATGGGACTCGGAAATGAAGACATAAAGGCTTCGTTGTCCCTGCCGTCTGTTATTGGAAGAGAGGGGATATCTTCAAGGATATCCGTTGATATGTCTCCCTGTGAAAAGGAAATCTTTGAAAAAAGTGCTGAAGGAATGAAGGGAATACTCCGCAATAGTCTTTGAACCGTATAGAATCGGAGGTATGGCTGCTATGAACGAAAGCGGTAATAATACAGAGTATAACGGGGGAAAACCTGAGGTTAATATAATTGGCGCAGGTCTTGCAGGTCTGTCCGCCGCACTGACTCTTGCCCGTATGGATATCCCCTGCCGTCTGATATCTCCTATGCCCTCGGAACGGGCACAATCCGTTATGGCGGAGGGAGGTATAAATGCTTCTCTTGATACAATGGGGGAAAGCGACAGCCCTGATGAGCATTTTGCTGATACTATGAAGGGCGGAGTATATCTTGCGGACCCGAACGCCGTATGGAACCTTTGCAGCAATGCACCCAAAACCGTGGAAATGCTTTGTTCGCTGGGCGCGGCGCTGAAAATGAAGGACGGGAAGCTTGTGCTGCGCAATTTCGGCGGGCAAAAGAAAAAACGCACTGCCTATGCAAAAAGCAGTACGGGGAAAATACTGATGACCGCTCTTATAGATGCAGTGCGAAGATATGAAGCCGAAGGAATAGTAAAAAGATACTCTCATCACAGACTGTATTCTTTTGATATAGCCGATGGTAACTGCCGGGGGATAGATGTCAATGATCTGCACACCGGAAGGCTTATCAGAATGAATGGCTCAGTTATACTCGCAAGCGGAGGAATGAACAGTCTCTTTCCGGGTCTGACTACCGGTTCAACAGTCAATACCGGGGACGTTACCGCTATGGCATTTATAAACGGCGTGGAAATAGCAAATCCTGAATTTATCCAGTATCACCCCACCACCTTTCCGATAACGGGAAAAAGATGTCTTGTCAGCGAAGCGGCAAGAGGAGAGGGAGGAAGGCTGTTTGCTTTGCGAAAAGGAGAGCCGTGGTATTTTATGGAGGAGAAATATCCGGAGCTTGGAAATCTTATGCCGAGAGATGTGGTTTCAAGAGAAATCGAGCTTGTAAAAGTGGATAAGGATTGTGATGGTCATGTTTATCTTGATATGACAGGACTTGACAGACTTGTCTGGAGTGATAAGCTTTCCGATCTTCGGGAAGAATGTATAAGATTTCTCGGAACTGATCCGGCGATAAAGCCTGTTGAGGTCTCCCCGGGAATTCACTATTTTATGGGTGGCATAAATGTAGATGAAAAGCACCGCACCAATATATCACGGCTTTATGCCGCCGGAGAATGTGCCTGTCAGTATCACGGCGCAAATCGTCTGGGAGGAAATTCCATGCTCGGAGCCGTATTCGGAGGGTATACCGCCGCATGCACCGCCGCATCAGAAGCAGACGAAAATAATACCGGCATTGAGGAGCTTTCGCAGTGCAGGAGAGAAATAATGCAGCCTGTGGGTATTCCGGATGAAGCTGCAAAGCTTCTGCGGGATTCACTCGGAATATTCCGCAGCGGTGAAACGCTTGAAGCCGCAGAAGAAAGAATGCAGGAGCTTATCGAGGGAGAAAAGAATGAACTGCAAAAAAGGCGTATGATACTCGGAAGGGCTGTATTGCTTGCGGCACAAAACAGGAAGGAAAGCAGGGGCGCACATACAAGAACAGATTATCCCGAAAAGGATGATGTGAATTTCCGCAGGACAACCATTGTTACCTACAGCGAAAAGGAAATAACAGTCAGCCTTCGGGATATACCGGAAAAAAGAGGTGAATCCGGATGAAATACATACTCGAAATATGGCGGCAGAAATCCATTGACGAAAAAGGGGATTTTCGTAAATATCTGTATGAAACCGACTCTGAATCCGCGACAGTTGCCTCTGCCTTAGCGGAGCTTAATTCAAAAGCTGAACTGACGGATATCAATGGCGAAATAACGGATAAAATCGCCTGGGAATGCAGCTGTATGCAGAAAAAATGCGGTGCCTGTGCTATGGTGATAAACGGAAGACCCTGCCTTGCCTGTGATGCAAAGCTTTACGAAAACAAAACTATAAGGATCGAGCCGCTGAGGAAATTTCCGATTATTGCCGATCTGATGGTGAACAGAGATATCATCTTCGATAATCTTAGTCGGATGAAGGTGTGGTCTGAAAAAGAACTGATCGCCGTGGATGAGAAAAATGATATTATGTATGAAGCTTCACGGTGTCTGCAATGCGGATGCTGTCTTGAGGTATGTCCGAATTTCGTATCCGGCGGCAGGTTTTTTGGAATGTCTGCTATGGTCCCTTCATCAAGGCTGCTTACAGGAATGAACAAGGGAGATGCTCACGATCTGCGAAAGCAATTCGGGAAAAAGATAACAGACGGATGCGGAAAATCCTTTGCCTGCCGGAATATATGTCCCACCGGGATAGATATAGAAAAGCTTATGGCAAGATCAGATGCTGCGGTATTATGGAGCTTTTTTCTCGGAAACCGATTTTTTGAATGATTATCATCATTGTTTTTCAGATAATTCCCAGTTGCTTTATGATTGTCTGTTCTGGATATTTTAATCCCCAGTTAATATGGTTTGATATATCTGATTATATAATCAATACTTTGAAAAAAGAATGATCCCACATAACAGTAAAAACGTTATGTGGGATTATTTTGAGTTTTATGATTATTATTTTTTTGTATAGGTTTCAAGGTGTCTGCAAAGTGCATCGAAAGTCTCGGAACTGATATCGTGCTCAATTTTGCATGCATCTTCTGCTGCAATATCTTCCGGAACGCCAAGGCGGACAAAAAGCTCAGTCAGGGTATTATGACGGGCATAAATTTTTTCAGCTATCTTTAATCCGCTTTCCGTAATGGTTATATAATTGTCCTTGTCCATTGTAATATAACCTTTTTCTTTCAGGCGTTTAGTAGTATATGTAACACTCGGCTTTGTTATGCCCAGTTGACGAGCTACATCAACTGATCTGACCTCTCCGTTTTTATTTTTTATTATTAGCATTGCTTCAAGATAATCTTCGGTTGTTTTTTCTGAATTGATGTCAGGTCTCATAATTACCTCCTCCTTTGGTGAATCAGCCTAGTATGATTATATCATATTGAATCAAACTTTACAACAAACAATTTAATTCATGACTGCTGATCTGAATATTAGCTGTTCCGGCAGAGTATCCTGCTAATTCTTATTGTAGTGCATGATTTCCGTTTTAACTTCGCTCTGCATTAAATTTCTGTTATCAATTGCGCAGTGTCGGACTTTGGTGTATAATGTAGAAAAACAAATCAGGGAGGTTTTAAGATGTCTGATAAGAAGAAGCTTATTGCAGCAGCTGTTATGAATATAATTATATTTTTGTCTACAACCGGAATAATGATATCTTATTTCCTTGGCAATGAGGGAGAATATCATATTCTGCCAATGCAGCGCTTCTGGCTTTTTACAACCGATTCAAATATTTTGTGCGCTGTGACTTCACTTATAGCAGCAATATCAGAGATGCGAATACTTCTCGGCAAGTCAGAAAAAATACCTGCTGCCGCTGCTGTGCTGAAATATATGGGAACAGTTGCTGTTTTGCTTACTTTCACGGTTGTCATGTGCTTTCTGGGTCCTACAATGGGCTATGTCGAAATGCTTTTCTCCGGAACCTCGGTATATATGCACCTGCTCGGTCCGGTTATGGCGTTTGTATCCCTTGTCTTTTTTGAAAACGGAATTGTACTTAAAAAACGTATGATTCCGCTTGGCGCACTTTCAGTTTTTATATATGGTATTGTATATGTGACGATGGTGATTTTTATCGGAGAGGCAAACGGAGGCTGGATGGATTTCTATGGCTTCAATATCGGAGGATTCTGGTATATCAGCTTTGCGACGATTACTCTTGTATCAGTCGGAATTGCTGCAATTGTAAGGCTCGCATATAACAGAAGCGGAAAGAAAAAAACCGGCAAATAATCAGGAGATGATACTATGTCGAAAAATCGTCAGAAGCAAATGTCGGAATCCTTCATACTGGGAATCATCCTGTCTGTTGTCGGAGGTTATTTCGACGCCTATACATATATAGCACGCGACGGTGTGTTTGCAAATGCGCAGACCGGAAATGTCGTTCTGTTTGGTATTTCGCTTGCATCAGGAGATGTTCTCCGCGCCCTTCGATATGTTCCGCCGATAATAGCGTTTTTGCTCGGCGTATTTCTTGCAGAATACTTCCGCCGCCATAACGGCATGGCAAAACTGCACTGGCGTCAGCATGTTATCCTGATTGAACTCGGAATAATACTGCTTGTAACCCTCCTTCCTTCAGGTAAGATTGACGGGGTGAATTTCGACCTTATTTCAAATGTACTGATTTCCTTTGCATGCTCTCTGCAGGTTCAGTCATTCCGCAGAATACGCGGTATTACCTGCGCTACTACAATGTGTACCGGAAATATGCGCAGTGCGGCAGAGAATATGACGCGCTATGTTACAGAGCGCGATCCCAAGCTTCTGCATTCTGCAGGAAAGTATCTCGGCATTATAGGATTTTTCGTGGTAGGAGCTGTTATCAGCACCGTTATTACAAGGCTAATAGGCACATATGCCGTGGCGTTTACCGCTGCGGGTCTGCTGGCAGTATTCTTTATGATGTTTGCAAAGCCTGTCAATGCGGAGGATGACGACTGAACAATACGAACTGTACTTTATTTATATAATATACAATTAGTAAAATAGAAAGTGTATCATAATGCAACTAAAATACGAAAAGTATAAAATGTATATGATATACATAATGTAAAATACAATTTGTAATATTATTAATATATAATACAATACGTTATATACAAAATGTATAATATACATATAGTAGTTATAAATAGCTGCTTGTAATTATACTAAATGTAATAGTATACTGATAGTAGTATACTATCGGTAGAAATATACAAATGGTATTATACGAATGGTAAAGATATACAGGGGGTATTATACTCAATGTAGATATATACAAATAGTAATATACTAATAGTAAATAATTACAAATGGTAGAATACGCATTGTATAATATAACAAATAGTATACTACAGACAGTATATAAATACAGAATATATAATACGAAATGTAAAATAATAATAAAATATAACAATATGTATATTGATACAACCCTATCAAAACTGTAAACTACTTTTCGACATTATGAGAGCATTTATTTCAAATTTGTTGTTGATTATTTCTATGTTTCGTTGTACAATGTACTAAAAAAGAAAAGGAAGGTGCTATGCCATGAAAAATGCAAAAGCAAACACTACCGAAGAATTTGCCCGCACTCAGGGCTATCTTGCGGCGAAAAAAGCAATGACAAAGCAGTCTGCGCTCGTAATGGTTGCGTCCTCTGCTGCTCTGACGTTATTTTTCCTTATGAGGATAATCGTAGCATCCGCCACTGGTAAAAAAGACGCGATATTCGCTTGTTTTTACTACTTTATGGGCGACAATTCCGTCCCCTTTATCAATCTTGGTGCCGGACTTCTGATTTTTATCTTCATGTTCATGACCACATGTGCTCTTATCGGTACATACCTCGGCGCTAAGGGCGACGACCGTGACAAGGTTCATAACGGACTGAGCTTTCTGCAGGGAACACTCGGATATGCGCTCGTGCTCACATTCGTATTTATCCTTATTTCTCTTTGCTCGGTATCAGTAATGTATCAGGCTTCGCGTATTGAGCATCTTAAATCGTATTCTACTGTCGGTGGAGTAAATCACGGCTGGCTGTTTTTCGATACCTTTGTATTCGGTGTAATTTTTGTTACTACAATCATCTGCCTGCTGCGCTATGTTTCTTCTCTCAAGAAGGCAACCGACGGCATCTGCCTGAACACCAACGGAACTATTGTTACAATAGTAGTATCCTTTGTATGTGCACTTGTGTTCTTCGTTGCATTCTTCATTTCACTTGGCAACCTTGTAATGCCGATCGATGTCGGTGAAACTATCCAGTTCTCCTATGTCGGAGCTGCTGCTGCCGATGTTCTGATTACAGCTGCAATCACAACGATTGCCGCATGCACCGGCTTTATTACAATCAGCTATCACGCAGGAGTTTCCGAGGTTTCGAGAATGGTAAATGCAAGCTACTACAGAGCTGCTGCAGGATATGCCGGTTCTAAGACTGTCAATACGACCGCAGAGGATGTTACCAAGGAATAATAACGTTTTGTCAGATGATCGGGGCTGATTATTCAGCTCCGATTTTCGCTGTATGGAACTGATGGGGGAATAATATGGATAACGGTTTTATGTTTACTCAAAAGGAATTTGACAAATATACTGATAACAGCGCATTTATGGCGAAAGCCTTTACACCCGGAAGGCTTGTCCTTCCCCTGATTGCAGTGCTCGCGGCCGGTGTTTCTATGCTGGTGGGTGGCTTGACGCTGAACGGAGCATATGGATCTCTGTCGGAGCTAATAAAAACAAACCCTTCATCTTTTTCTCAGATGCCGCTTGTTTTTGCATTTGTTGATGCTGTTTTTTTAATCGGCATCGGCATTGCACTTTTTCGCTCATCATCAGCCGGGGGAAGAAAAATCCCTTCTGTGTCGTCTGTTGTCCTGCTTGCAGGAAGCGCTGTTTCGCTTGCGGTTTCTCTGTGGGCAATGTTCCTTATGCTTTCAGCTCCGGGCAATGGTTCGGATAATATTATGAATCTGGAAGAGAAAAAGCTCGTCGTGCTTATTATATGGGCAGTTCCCCTGGTGCTGCTTTTTCTGCAGTCATTTTGCGGAATATTTTTCTACTGGAATGTTACCCGTACTCTTTCAGGAAAGGGACTTTTCAAAGGCGGAGCAAAGCTGTATTCGATATTTTCTGATCTGCTGGCTGTATGCACGGCAATAGTCGGTCTGCTGTCTATGAATTACCTGATGACTGCCGTAATTCTGCTTCTGCAGTTTCCGCTCGCAATAATAGCTGCCATCTATGCGAGGATATACGTAACTGCTGTGCGCGCTGCGGACAGGTCCATAAGCATGGGAGGCGTGAATTTCTTTATGGGCGAAAATGGAGGAGCGGCACAGTATTACCAGTCGGCTTATACTTCTCCGCAGGAGCCGGATGACAGTGCTGCTCCCGAAAATATAAGCATGCAAAGTTCATCCGAAAGTCCGCTGAGCAGAGATATTGGTATTTCCCCGATAAGCTACAGTGCAGATTCAATACCGGGCATCGTACCCGATGAACCTGCATTGCAAGAGGAAACTGAGTGCCCCATGTGCGGCAGGAAAAATCCGGAAGAGGAAAGCTTCTGTAAGGGTTGCGGATACAAGCTCAGGTAAACGGAATATTTTTTCTTCAAAGTCGCTTTTTACTTGATATTTGCGTTGATTTATGGTACAATATTAAAGTTAATCGGAAAAGAAGAAAATAGGCCTATACAGGGAGGAAATTATGAAAAAAATATTACTAATTGTATTATCACTTGCACTTGTGCTCAGCTTTTCCGGCTGTTTAGGCGCAGGCGGCAATAAGCTGGAGGGCATCAGCTTGAGCGATGCATCAGAGGTTTCCGGCGTGACTGACGATAAATATGACAACGACCTCAAGGGACTTGAAAAATATCTCATTGACCTGAAGTACATTCCCGAAAAGGCAGTTGCTACCGAGATGATGAGCGCAGTAATCGGTGCCGAAAAGGGTGACAGATACAACTACAACATCGATTCAAGTTCTGTTTATGTTGAGCTTTATGAATATGATATTAATAATCTTAACAGCGATGCAAAGCGAGTTATCGGAGAGATCAAGGAAACGGGCAGCTTCCATGTTTTCGACAGTAATTCTGATCAGGATGTTATTGCGGCTGAACTGTCCTATAACGGTAAGTATCTTCTCATTTATACCGGCGGCGACGGCAATGACGATCTGAAGCAGCGCAAGTCGGATTTCACTAAGGCAGTAAAAGAATTTCATAAGGGTTAAAACATAACCGTCGGATATGTTCCGACGGTTTTCTTTTAAACTAATAGTATATAAAAAAGTATACATGATATAGATATCAACAAATAGTAGTAAATACAGATAGTATATCATAATATACTATATACTATATGTAATTTATGCTGTATAATACAGTGGAATTATACGAAAAGTATATAAACGTATTGTATATAATATAATAAATTCTACTATATGTTTGTATAATATTTAGAAATAATACAAAACGTATAAATAATGGCTAATAGAGCTACAAAAAGTATATAATCAATATATAGTACAATCTGTATAATACTATTTGTTTATTGCAAAAGCAGTATACAAAGAGTATTACCAAATGATTTATTACAAATAGTTGTTATTATTATTTCTGGACCGTTTTGATTTGCGTCAAGAATTTAAAAAGACGTTATGAAAGTAAATATATGATGTTATGCTTACATCAAGATTCAGCAAATAAACATGAATAATCAGATGTTCCCACAGATATTCTGCAATGGTGTTGCGTCTCGTTTGATAAAAGCACACATCAGAGTAACACAATCGTACATTTTCTTTGTAAATGAAATAATGGTGTAATGTTACACCGGAGTTTTGATTGACAAGAATGTTTATTTGAAGTATACTTATACAAAGGTTTTGTCTAAACTAAAAGGGAGGCAGTGTTATGAAAAGTTTTTGTAATATAGCTTTACGCCGGACGGCAGCTTTTTTGCTTGCGGGAATAATAGCTGCAGGCAGTTCCTACGTGACGGCAGCGGCATTGGATGATAATAATGCTGAAAATGAGAATACTATAGCTATTACAGGGAGTTATTGCAATAGCAGCGAATGGGATCAGTATGAGCTTCCTATTGTTGAAATAGATCCACCTCTCAGAAACTATTCAAAGGTTAATTCAGAGAAAATTTCCATTGGCTCAAGAATCAGCCTTACAGGTGTTGGCAGCGGCGGAGCAGGTGGATATACATATTCCTATTACTACAAGCGCACCGATGCAAAATTGTGGTATACAATTGGCGAAGAAAACACGACTGAAACGTCAGCTCGCTTTACACCAACTTCGGTAGGCAATTTTGAGCTTAAAGTTGTAACGAAGGATGCCGATGGTGATACTGCAGAAAAGAAATTTGCAGTCAGCGTGGTTGACGGCAAATCGACAGCTTTCAAGAATAACTCTACGATTAACGTGACAGGCGCAAAGCCGGGAACGAAGATAAAGCTCACAGGTGTTGCAGAAGGAACAGGTAAGTACAAATACGCTTTCTACTATAAAAGAACAACCGCTAGACAGTGGTACATTATCGGAACAGAATTCTCTGATACGAATATGGCTCAGTTCACTCCGAAGACAGAGGGCGAGTTCAACGTAAAGGTTGATATAATTGACGAAAACGGTGAAATCGTCAGCCGCCAGTTCGCAGTATCGATCAGCAATGATTATGCGATAGAGACATCAATGAAGAACAGATCCAGTGTTGATACGGAAATCGCACCTGTTAACAGCAGAATTACGATCACAGGTGCTGCAACACGCGGCACAGCACCGTACAAATATGCATACTATTATAAACGGGCTGCAGCGAAAAACTGGAAGGTAATCGGAGAAGAATTCTCCGACGCAAAGACAGCCAGTGTCAAGCTCAGAAATGAGGGCGACTTTATTATAAAGGTCTGCGTCAAGGATTCGAGCGGTGCTATGGTCAGCAAGAATTTTGATGTGACGATAACTGCATGATACAAAAAAGCAAAAACTGATAACCTAAGACCCCGTTCCCTCGAGGAGCGGGGTTTTGTTTGTCTTTGCTAATATACAAAAGTGAGTTAATGCGTTGTAAATCGCATTAAAACGGTACAATTGTAAACAAATTATTAACAATTTGGGGTGAGTTGACCTTTTTAGGTCAACTCACTATTGCTTTTAGGGGTATAAGTGAAAGGGGGTGTGAGCTTGAACACAAACAAAGAGGGGCTCACAGCAAGGGAAAAACGATTCTGTGCGGCTATGGCGGATGGTTCCAACGTTCGAGAGGCTGCAAGGGCGGCAGGTTACAGTCAGCCGGATCGTGCCGGCGCGGAGCTTATGCTCAGGCAGGATATTGCCGCGGAGCTGGACGCGCGTTTTGCCGCACGGGCAAAGAATTGCCGCAGAATGGCTCTTGCAGGGTATGAAAGGCTTGCGTTCGGCAGTGTTTCCGACGCGGTGCGGCTGATGTTTGAGGAGGACCCGCTGGGCGGCGGCTTTTCGGGGTACGACCTTTTCAATGTTTCGGAAATACGCAGACCTAAGGACGGCGCGATGGAGATAAAATTCTTCGACAGGATTCGCGCCCTTGAAAAGCTGGAGGCTGCAGTTGACGACAGCGAAACAAGGCTTGCAGATTTCTATTCGGCACTTATGAAAAGCGGAGAGGAGAGGGATAATTGAAATTTACTTCTTTTTCTGAAAAACAACTGCAGCTTCTCAGCTGGTGGTGCCGCGACGGCAGTGATGACGGAATAATCTGTGACGGCGCAGTGCGAAGCGGCAAAACGCTTTGCATGAGCGTATCATTTGTAAGCTGGGCTATGGCATGCTTCGACGGCGGCAGCTTCGCTGTCTGCGGAAAGACAATCCGCTCGGTGCGTCGGAATCTTGTGGTGCCGCTGCTTTCAGTGATAAGGAGTATCGGCTTCAAAGCTGAGGAAAAACCATCGTCGAATATTATTTATATATCCGGCGGCGGACGTACAAACACCTTTTACCTTTTCGGCGGCAGAGATGAGGGCTCGGCTGCTCTTATCCAGGGCATGACTCTGTGCGGAGTGATGTTTGACGAAGCTGCGCTTATGCCGAGAAGTTTTGTTGAGCAGGCAGTTGCGCGCTGCTCTGTGGAGGGCTCCAAGATGTGGTTCAACTGTAACCCGGAATATCCGCAGCACTGGTTCAACCTTGAGTGGATAAAAAAGGCAAATGAAAAAAACCTTTTGTACATGCGCTTTCGCATGGAGGATAACCCTTCTTTGTCGCAGTCCATGATTGACAGATACAAAAAGCTGTATTCCGGGTCCTTTTACAGAAGGTACGTGCTGGGAGAATGGGCGGCGACCGAAGGACTGGTTTACCCCTTTATGTCGGAGGATGGAATGTACTGCGACGTGCCGGCCGGCGGTTTTGAGGAATATGTCATCTCATGTGACTACGGCACCGTAAACCCGTCCTCCTTCGGACTGTGGGGATTGCAGTGCGGCGTTTGGTACAGGATAGACGAATATTACTACAGCTCGCGAAGGGAGGGCTTTTCCCGAACGGATGAGGAGCACTATGCGGGGCTTGAGGCGCTCGCTGGCGACAGGGATATAACCTGTGTCATAGTTGACCCGTCGGCTGCAAGCTTTATCGAGGTAATACGCCGTCACGGGAAGTTCGATGTCATGCCGGCAAAGAACAATGTTATCGACGGCATACGTCAGGTCAGTACGGCGCTTAAGGAAGGGCGGCTCAGGATATGCCGCAGCTGCAGCGACTGCAGAAGAGAATTCGGTCTTTACCGGTGGGAAAGCAGCGGACGTGATGCTCCGCGCAAGGAGGATGACCATGCAATGGACGATGTGAGGTATTTTACGGCAACATATCTTACGGGCAGCGGCGACGAAATATTCGCAGTTGCCCTTGACAGGCAGGAGGTGATTTATTGAAATTGTTCGGGAAAAAGAAGGACAGTGCCGCGCCTGCACTGCAGACGGCGGACGGCAGGGAGCGTTTTATTCCAGGCCAGCTCAAGGATGCATATGCCGGCGGCTGCGAGCGCAGGCTATACCGCAGTCTGAGAGAATCCATCCCTGTTATCGACGCTGCTATCTATAAGATAGTGCGGCTGACGGGCGGCTTTTCGGTTGAATGCAGCAACAGCAACGCACAGGCGATGATGGACAGCTTTGTGTCGGATGTGAATGTAAACGGAATATCCTCGGGACTTGAAAGCTTTATCGCGGAGTATCTGGAGCAGCTTCTGACCTACGGAACGGCGGTCGGCGAAATGCTTGTCGGCAGCGGTGGTATCTGCGGTCTTTACAACAGCTCGCTTGATTATGTCGGGATAGAGATGGGCGAGGACCCGCTGCAGCTTAAAATATTCGCCCTCAACGGGCTTGGCGGCAAAAGAGAGGTAGAATATCCGGAGCTTGTTCTGTGCAGCGCTATCATGCCGGAGCCGGGCAGGCTGTACGGCACATCCATTCTGCGAGGACTGCCCTTTGTCAGCGATATTCTTATGAAAATACTGACGGCAGTCGGCAATAACTGGGACAGGATAGGAAACGTCCGCTTTGCAGTGACCTACAAGCCCGGCGAAAACGAAAGGAGCTTTTCAAAGGACAGGGCTATGCAGATAGCCTCGGAATGGACAAAGGCTATGAAAAGCCGTGAGCCGAAAGATTTTGTGGCAGTGGGGGATGTAAGCATACATGCCATCGGTGCGGACAACATTGTCCCCGACTCATCCGTCCCGGTGCGGCAGATACTGGAGCAGATAACGGCGAAGCTTTCCATACCGCCGTTCCTGCTGGGATTATCGTGGTCTACCACGGAGCGCATGTCCTCTCAGCAGAGCGACATGCTGACAAGCGAGCTTGAATATTACCGCAGGATACTGGGAGGAGTTATTCGCAGGATTTGCCGTATGCAGCTCAAGCTTTCGGGATTTGGCGGAACGTGCCGCGTAAAGTGGGACAATATTAACCTGCAGGACGAAGTCGAGCTTGCAAAGGCAAGACTTTACAATGCGCAGGCTGAGGAAACAGAAAACAGAACAAGAAAGGAATGATAATGTGACAGAAGCTGCAAAGGCTTTGAAGGAAGGCGAGCTTGAACTGATCAATCAGTACACTCGTCAGGAGCTGAATGAGGACGAGGTATATGCCTTTTCCATCGTTCTGTGCGACAATGAAATCGACAGGGACAGCGAGCGCTTTTCGGTGCAGTCGCTGCAAAAGCTCAGCGAGCTTTTTGTTGGTGTTACGGGTCTTTATGACCACGAGGTAAAAAGCGAAAACCAGAGTGCGAGGATCTTCTCCTGTAAGGTGGAAAATACCGGCGGCGAAACCTCGGACGGTCTGCCGTATGTCAGACTTACCGCGCGTGCCTATACTCCGAAAAACGACTTCACCATGCCGTTTATCAAGGCAGTTGAAAGCGGTATGAAAAAGGAGGTCAGCGTAAGCTGCTCCGTCAGGCACAGGGTGTGCTCGATATGCTCTGAGGATATCGGAGTCTGCGGCCATATCAAGGGAAGAAGCTACGACGGCAGAAACTGTTTTGCAACACTTGAGGAGCCGACGGATGCCTATGAATGGTCTTTTGTCGCAGTGCCTGCCCAGAAATCGGCGGGCGTAATAAAAAGCTACAGAAAAAAGGGTGATGAAATGGATATAGAAAAGAGGATATTTGAGGGTACGGCGCAGAGCTTTACCGCGGACGAAATGAATGTCCTGGCGGAAAGAATACGCATACTGACAGAAAAGGCGGCGGACGGCGATGCTTACAGACAGCGCCTCACGCAGGATATAAGCCGTGCGGCGGCAATTGCACTGCCGGAGCTGCCGGAGGCGACCCTCGGATTCATAACGAAAAATATGAATGCAAAGCGCCTGGAGGAGCTGCACAAGGCGCTGGCGGCGAAGGCTGAAAAAAGCGTTCCCGTTCTGTCCCAGCTCAGACCGAAAAGCACCGCTGCAGACGGCGGTACTGGAAAAAACAATATCTATAAGGAAATTTAAGGAGGAAATATCATGAATGTATCTTTTAACGGCTTCGGCGAAAATGTAGCAACCTTTGAAATGGCTGCAAACGTAGAGAAGGGAGTTCCGGTAATGATTACCGACAACGGCAAGGTCAGTCTTTCTACAGGTCCTTTCTGCGGCGTTTGCGTTGGAACAAGAAACGGCTTTGCAGCGGTTCAGCTTACGGGCTACGTCAGACTGCCCTATACTACCGCGCCGTCTATCGGCTACAGCAAGATTTCCGTTTCCGGCGGTAAGATCACCGCGGACAACTCTACCGGCAGGGAATACCTTATCGTTGATCTTGACACCACAAACAAAATTGCAGGCATTATGCTTTGATAGGAGGAAATGAATATGGCATATTTTGATAATATCAGACTTGAAAAGGGTATGTACGGCACAGGCCGTTCGTTTACACAGGTGCTCGAACAGCTCGACCCCTCGGAAAACTACAAAAATACCGAGCTTGACGGGCTGGACGCATACCAGCGCCAGCTCAAGCGCTTTGACATAAAGGTCAGCGGCGAAAACTCCGACTGCGTGCAGAAGTTCTTCCAGACCTCTGACAGTGCGGCGCTTTTCCCTGAATATGTGAGCAGGACTGTTAGACAGGGAATGGAAAGAGAAAACATCCTCGGCGACATTCTCGCAGCAAAGACAATTATCGATGGTACCGATTACCGCTCTGTTGTATCAGACCCCACCGAGGACGAAAAGAAGCTCGTTCCCGTTGCAGAGGGTGCGTTCCTTCCGCAGACAAGGGTGAGAACAAGCGAAAACCTTGTAAAGCTCAATAAGAGGGGCAGAATGCTTGTTGCATCCTATGAAGCGGTGAAATTCCAGAAGCTTGATCTTTTCACCGTTACCCTCAGACAGATCGGTGCATATATCGCCCGCCAGCAGCTTTCGGACGCGGTGGCTGTGCTTGTGGACGGCGCGGAGAATATCACAAAGAGCGGCGCGGCCCTTGCATATTCCGATCTTCTTGAGCTGTGGGGTGCAATCTCTCCTTATGAGCTCAACACCATTCTTGCGCCGACTGACGGCATGACAAAGCTGCTTTCCATGAGCCAGCTTCAGGACAGCATCGCCGGTCAGGATTTCCATGCAAGCGGCAAGATGGTAACGCCTCTGGGCGCAAAGCTTCTGCATGCTCCGTCTGCTCAGTCAGGCAAGCTTATTGCCCTTGACAAGAACTGCGCTCTTGAAATGGTGCAGTCCGGCGGCGTTGTCACTGATTACGACAAGCTTATCGACAGACAGCTCGAAAGAGCCGGAATCAGCGTTATAGCAGGCTTTACAAAGCTGTTCCCCTCTGCAGTAAAGACTCTTACATACTAAGGAGGAGACCGGGTGGACAGAGAGAATGTTTTTGAGCTCTTCTGCCGACTGACCGGTCTTGGCACAAGCGAAGCTGAAAGCCTTGTGTTTTTATGCGATACGGCGTGCGACTATGTGCTGTCACGCATCAGAAATGATGCGGACATCAATGCGGCAGGCGATTCTCTTGAGCTTGCCGCGGCGTCGCTCGCCTACTATCGCTTTGTGCTATGGAGCGTAACGGACGGTTCGGTAGGTGACATCAGAGTGGGAGATATCAGCGTTAAGGCTTCCGGGATAAATGCTGTTGCCGCTGCGGAAAAGCTCTGCAGGGGAGCCTTCGACAGCGCAGCGGCTTACCTTGAGGATGAAGGCTTTGTATTCGGAGGAATACCCTATGAATAATTACTGCGAAAGGGCTATAAGAACCCTTGGAGTTCCGATAAGTGTGACAACTCCGCAGGGGACAGCGGAAGGCTTCGGCGTGATAATGCCATCGAGAAATAAATCCAGAAATAACGGAGGTATTTCGGTCGGCTGTGCCGGTGTGTCGGAGCCTCAGCGCTTTTCGATGATTTCAGAGTCCGGCGTGGCTTCCGGCATGCGCTACGGTGACCGGGTCAGCGACGGCGAAAATGAATACTATGTACTGTGGACTGACAGTGTAGAGGGTCGTTTCGGCAGCTACGCAAAGACAGAAATGCAGCTTATGAGAGAGGGGAGAACAGATGAATAGCTCGCAGATAATGAAAAACGGGCTTATCAGCGGCGGTGAGCTTGATGATATGGTGCTTATAGATGCAGGTGACGGCAGAATACTGCCTTATCCGCTCGATGGCGCCTATGCCGTGTTTTCTGACGGCAGCGCGGGTGCTGATTTTCTTTTGGGGTCGGATGAAATACTGTGCAGCGAAACTGTAGAGGTCAGGGTTTATGTCCCGGAGAGTTCGACTGCTCAGCAGTGCCGCGAATATTCAAAAAGACTGTGTCTTGCAGCGGCGCAGGCTGACGAGGGACGGCACATCAGCTCAATATCAGTGTCAAAGTGCAGCTTTAATGAGCCTTACCGCGCCTGGGAGGATGTCATTGTCTTTTCTCTCGTGCAGTCGCTGCAGCAGGAGTGAATTTTTTTGAAGGGAGTGGTCGGATGAGCAGTGCTGAAATAATCAGCGCAAGAAATGTACAGGTGAAAATAGACGGCGCAGCACTGTTTCAGGCGGAATGCCTTGAAATACGCAGACTGTGTGAGCTTCACCCGGTGCGTGCGGTCTTTGTCAGCGATGATATTGCCCATATCAGAAAAAACAGCCGATATAAGGCTAATCTCAGCGGTCTGCGTTTCAGGCAGCCGTATGAAAACATATCCTTCGCCGACCTGGATAATTTTACCCTGACGGCGGAGATTGACGGAAAAAGGATAATACTGTCCAGCTGCATGTGGGATGATTTTCTCGCAGCGGCTGACAGGGAAAAATTCAGGGAGCGCATAAGCGTAACAGCGCTTTCAATGGAAACGGAGGATGTGCAGTGAAGGAAAATGCTGAGGCATTGATGCCGGAAAGGGATGACGACGACGCAGGCATACTCAGGGAAATGTCAGAGCTTATAAGAGATGACATGCTGAGGTATCCGCGCCTGCTTGATGCAGAGGAGGAAAGCAATGAGATGTGACGGAAAAATGAGCTACAAGGATTTTATATTTCCCGTTAATCCGCGGACTATAACGATACGGACGGACAGGCATGTTGCCCTGTCCGCTGTACCTGGGGGCTCCGATGTTGTAAGCGATCTCGGCAGCGGCGCAAGGATAGTGAGCGGCGAGGGTGAATTCTTCGGCGAGGGTGCCGTACAGAGCTTTTTAAGACTGCGGCAGGTTATGAATTCTGGCGGCGGCGGTATGCTGTACATACCGTCGCAAAGTCCGATATTTGCAGTGGCAAAAAAGCTTGTGTTTGATGCAGTGGATGCTGAGGGCGTCGTGCACTACAGTTTTGAATTTGTCGAAAGCTTTGATAAAAGCCGCGGCGGCAGTGCAGCGGCTCTCTACGGGGACGGAAAAAAGACTCTTTGGGATATATCCTATGAAAGCAGAGTCAATATAAATGTGCTGGTGCAGAAAAACAGACACATCAGACGACCGGATGTGCCTGTAATGCCGTGGGAGAGGGTGGTGTTGTGCTGAGCTTTGAGGTGTGTGATATTTCCGGCAGAGTGACACAGTTCAGACATCCTCTGCGGATGAGTATGGTATCCTCGCAGGACGCTCCGGCAGACAGTCTTACGGCTGTTTTCGGCATCACGGGCAGGGTCCCGGTGCTCAGCAGCATAAGAGTGAACCTTGACGGGGAACTACTCTTTTTCGGCTATGTGGATGAGCAGAGCGAAAGCCTTACAAAAAACGGCAGACTGCTGCAGATACGGGCACGAAGTCCGGAAGCGGTGCTGCTTGATAACGAGGCAAGACCGCAGCAGTATTTCATGCCGTCGATGCCGCTTTTTATGGAAAGGCATTTTGAGCCTCTCGGCTTTACCGGATTTATCGGCAGCAGCCAGCCATTTAACGGTGAGCTGTCGATAAGCAAGGGCGAAAGCGAATGGCAGGTGCTGTGTTCGTTCTGCGAAAAGTTTCTGAGAGTAACGCCGAAAATACGTGAAAACGGCATTATTGACGTCAGCGGAAATGACAGCGGAAAGACAGTCATAATCGGCAGTTCACACGACATACTGTCGGTGAAATATACGCTCAAAAGAAGCCGCATTATTTCGGATATCTATGCGCGTACATACGCTAAGGGCGGCTATGAAATGCATATGGAAAGCACCGCGGCAAAATCACTCGGTGTAAAAAGGACGCGATACGTCAATACCCTTGCAAGCAAAACGCGCAGCCCCTCGGATACGGAAAAGATTATTCCGCACTCGGAAGCAGCGGCATATCGCTGCGAGCTGACCGTCTCAGGCAGTGTTCCGTGCAGCGTAGGCGACGAGATTATTCTTGAGGGCAAAGCGCAGCACATGAAGGTTATCGAGGTGCACCATACATTTTCTGAAAGCGGAGAAAGGACGAGGATATTTACGGAGGTGACTGAGCATGTGGATTGGCAGGAATATGGCAAACGACAATAAGCCCGACGCGGTGACAACGGGAGGAGTAAACTGCTCCGCCGACAGAAGGCTTTCAGCAAGCTCGCAAAACGGAAGGAGTCAGTATGCTATTGTTTCCCCTGCCGGAATAATAAGCTCGCCGGCGTCGGGTGCGGATGCGGTCGTTATCGAAACATCATCGGGGCAGCTTTGCCTGGGCGTTGTTACGCCGTACCATGGATTTGATGTAAGTCCGGGGGAGATTGCTCTGTGGTCGGACGGCGGAGCTGTGCTTAAGCTCGCAAACGACGGGAAAATATATGCAAACGGAAGGGAGATATGAAATGGATACCGCACTTGATATTTCAGGAAACTACAAAACCGATGACGCCGGTTATCCGTACATGACAGACGGCAGACCGGAGGTAATGCAGCAGGCATATATCCTGCTGACAGCCGGACTGGGCGGATTTATTTATGACAGGGAGCTTGGAATCGCTCACTATGAAACTGAAGCCCAGCTTGAAGCTGCAGCAAGGGATGCTCTGCGTGAAATACCTGAGCTTGAGATTACCGGAGTCGCCATTACTCCGGAAAAGACATCGGTAACTGTGCTTTTCAGCGGAGTGGAATCGGAGATAATTGTAAGGAGGGATGAGTAATGGATAGCTATGAGAAAATACTTATCAGAATGGAGGATAAGTATTTTGCGCTGACCGGTATTGAACCGGAGCGCGCAAGTGATACGGATATAAAGCTTAAGCTGCTTGCAGGGGAACTGTTCAGCCTTAATACACAGATAGACTGGCTGCGCCGACAGCTATTGCCGGACACTGCTACAGGCGAGCAGCTCGATGCACACGCCGGACAGTGCGGCATTACCAGAAGAGCCGGCAACAAGGCGGTGGGGGATATTTCCTTTGCGGTGGATGTTCCGCTTGAATTCAACGTTACTATCCCTGCAGGAACGATATGCACTACTTCGGACGGTGCGCTGAATTATGTTACGATGCAGGATGTTGTGATTCGACGCGGAGAATCATTCGCTCTGGTTTCTGCACAGGCTCAGCGCAGCGGTAAGCAGTATAATGTATCTCCGGGAAAGATCACGACGATAGTTACATATTTTTCCGTGGGACTCAGTATTTCAAATACTTCTGCCTTTTCCGGCGGAACGGACGACGAGGACGACGAATCGCTGAGGAAAAGACTGTTTCAGAGCTATGGCAAGATTTCGAACGGTGCAAACAAGGCTTATTATGAAAAGCTTGCTGAGAGCGTCGATGGAGTCGGATCTGCGCATATCGCAGGAATCGGAAACTCCTGGTATTTGTATATTGCAGGAGTAGGAGGAACAGCGCCGGCATCTGCAATGCAGCGTGTGAGATCATTGATAAGTGAAAATCTTGTTGCAGGAATGAGCTGTAACTTTTCAAACTGTCCGCTCGTTAATTCTGATATTGTTGTGGAAGTTAAGCCGGCGTCGGGTTATACCTTCGCTGATGTGTCCGGCAGAGTGACGCAGTCTATCAACGAATACTATAATTCTCTGCGGATAGGTCAGAAAATGACGCTGGCAGCTCTTGGAGGTGCTGTTATCGCAACCCCCGGAGTAGAAAACTATACATTTACAAGCGGTACTGACAAAAATCCGGGCAGCAATGGTCTTGTGGTTCTGCAAAGCCTGACAGTTAACGAACAAAGCTGAGGGGGAATTGTATGAATGTTCTGCAGTCTATGAAGAACAAGCTCGTGCCGTTGGGACTTTATGACCTTACCGGAAATAATCTCATTACAGCAGAGCTTGCAGCGTATGCCCTCATCTTGCAGGAGTACTGCGATGAGATTGATGAGTTGCTTGCCGAAAGGTTTGTATCAACTGCATCCGGAAGGGGGCTTGATATTTATGAAAATGCTCTTGGTATCAAATGTAATGATGAAAGCCTTGCGGGGAGAAGAAAAAGTGTGCTTGCAGCAATTTCTACAACAAACGAGGACAATCGTCTGGCTGACATGGATCGACTGATGGATATGTTTGGTGTGAACGGCATTTTTACGGCACAGCCCGGACGAATTATCTTTACATGCAGTGATGATCTGACCGCGGAGCAGACACAGCAGCTTGAAGCACAGATGTCGCTCTTTGTTCCGGTCGGAGTTGAGCTTGAGGTGAGATTTATCAGCTGAAAAACAAAACAGACAAAGAAAAACGGCTGCCCGAACGGACAGCCGTAATCTGTTTAGTTTGGTGTTACTAAAGAATTACTCCTTAGAAGAAGCCTTCTTTGTCATAACAACTGCAGCACCCAGAGAAGCGAGAACTACGCCTACGAGAGCAGCAGCGGATGTAGCGTCGCCTGTAGCAGGTGTTGTCTCTGTCTTGGACTCTGTAGCAGGTGTGCTAGCGGGCTGAGACTCCTCAGTCTTGGACTCGGTTTTAGCTGCAGGAGCTTCCTCCTTAACAACCTCGTAAGTAACGCCCCAGAAGAGGTACTCGTCAGCAGGATCAACGTCGCCGCCTTCAGCGATCTTAGCAGCATCCATCTTTGTGGTATCAAATGTTACCTTGATAGTAACGGGCTTGCCAGCTTCAAGACCTTCAACAAGGCAGTTTGTCTGGCTGTTGTAGGTACGATCCTGATCCTGTTCGTACTGACCCCAGCTGTCGTCCCATGAACCAACGCCACGAACCTTGAACTGCAGGCCATACTTGCCTGTGGGAGTACCATCGGATAAGAGCTCTTTTTCAAGCCACTCCTGCTGTACGCTGTCGATCTTAACTTCAGCTGTGTAAACGCCGTTAGACTCTGTCATTACAACGTCATCTGCCCAACCATTGAATTCACCGCAAACACCGAAGCTCTTGCCAGCTTTGTCATATGCAGATGCGCTGATTGCTACAACGGAAGTAAGCATTGCTGCTGCGAGAACTGCACTAATAACTTTTGCCTTATTCATAATTACATTTCCTCCTGAAAAAATAATTAAAACTCCGTAAAAACGGGTTTTGTTAATGTAATTATACTATGTCGGGCATCAAAAATCAAGATTATTTTTTTTGGAAAAAAAGTGCAAAAACGAAAAAAATAAAACACATTCGATAAAAATAATAAAAAATGAGAAAATGAAGTGTTTGTAACCTTTTGGGATAAAAAGAAAACTAAAATTATATAAAAAATTTACAATTAATAAAGTTGAAATATGTAATATTATACAAGGGATAAAAGTTAATTATTTATAACTTTGTATAAATGCACAATTGATAATTTAAATAAGAAATAAAAATATAAAACATGCATAAAAAATAGTTACAGAAAGGTTACAGAATAGCTCAAAAATTATACGGAATTGTAATAATTATACATAGTAATACAGATTGTATAATAAATGCAGGAAATCGCTATGCACAGTATGAGCGGTTTGTGTAGATAATTGTTGTTAAATACTGTCATGCGATGCAAAATCCGTGGCTTAAGACTCTGATCAGCCCTTTGTGAAGATCGCTTTGACAAGAGCAATAACCCAGTCGGTTGCAAATACAACACCTGCAAGCAGCAGCAGAAATGCAATTCCTGAAACAATTCGTATAGCGCGCGCCTTGCCTGGGGACATTTCGTCGCCTTTTTCCATGGCTTTTGCATGCTCGAGCTTCTGCAGATCCTCGCTGCTGAGCATTACAGCATGGCGTTCGTCCTTGGCTCCGATATTTTCGAGTATTTCCTGAGCGTCCGGATAATAGGTCAGAGGAACAAATATTTCATTATATGCGGCGGCACTCGGTACGCCTGCCCGGAAGAGAGCGTCATTCTTCTCTCGTGAATAGCTGTAGGGCAGACCTCCGTCGTCAAGGGCTGCGCAGATGTGCTCGAATTCAAAGCCCTGTGCGGTGATTATCCGCACAGGTGATGAGGGAGCCGGATCTGAAATAAGCTTTTTTCTGCATTCGGAGCAGATTTCAGCCTTGTCGTCGTTAGTTATGTTCTTGCATTTTGTGCAGTATTTCATTTCCATCTTTCCTTTATATACTTTATATATATGTATAGCGTGCGAAAACGGCAGAATCGGAATATTCTGCTGCTTTCGACGCCTTTTTGCGTTCAGCATAAGGCTGAGTCGGTGATATTATTGTATTATTTATCCTATGTGTTGTCAAGACGTTTGAATCGATGCGACTGTCATCCCGTTGATTTGTTTCCTTCGAGGCGGGACGGTCAGGGTTACGGTTAATACTCATATTCTGATTCGGTGTTTGAGGGAAATTCGTTTGGTTGTTTTGTCTTTGGTGAAGGTTGTCGTTGACGTAAAAGTGTAAATGATGTATAATAAAAAAGGATTTTTTTGATTATTTTTGTGCGGAGGTGCTGCGATGATTGGGACGGTTGAAATAAAACAGGACAATGTTGCTAAAAAATTCGATTCTGAAAAAATCGGTGCCGGAAAGGGTGATAACGCTCAAAAGGTGCTTGATCTCCTTATGCAGTTGCGTAAAAAAGTTGAAGAAAGTACCATTCTGTCGCGGCTGAAGCTTAATAATGGCAGTAACATTTTTTTGGTATGTTTCGCTGTTTTCTTTCTTTATGGCTTTCTGCGTACCACCGTTATTCCTTTGCCGGTAATACTTATCACTATGATGAAATACTCAGCTCCGGCATTTGGCTTGATCATATGGTTCAAAATACTGGTCTTTGATGTTAATACGAAAAGGGATCTTGTGAATGTAGTGCTGTTGCAGATGCTTGGTATGGTAGTTGCGATATACGCTACCAATATAGGTGAGCTTGACAATCTGACGGTGTACTGGCTTATGATTATCGGAGCCAGAAATGTTGATTTCAGACGTATCGCCCGTTTGGCGCTTTTAATCAGTGTTCCGGTGCTCGTGGCGGTTACTCTTCTTTCTGTGACGGGAGTAATTACGGACCTTGTATATTTTCCGGATATCAGTCCCCGTCATTCTTTTGGAATAATTTATCCGACAGATTATGCAGCACATTGGTTTTTTGCGGCTTCTCTATGGTTCTGGCTGAAAAACGGCAGGCTGAAATGGTACGAGATTTCTGTCTTTATTGCTTTAACTGCTTTTCTGTTTGTGTTCTGCAAGCCAAGACTTGATTGTATATGTATGCTTCTACTGACTGCAGCAGGTTTGCTGCTGAATTACAAATGGACTGAAAAATCTGTTTTGCGGCTGAGATGGACCTTTGTAGCTGTATTTTTGTTTTTTGCAGCTGCAGCCTTTATACTGAGTATAATATATTCTCCCGGGCGCCCTCTGCGTGAATATCTGAATGCTCGGTTCAATACTATCCACAGCCGCTTCAGGATTGCATATGAAATGCTGTGTAATTATCCGTTTTCCTTTTTCGGAGCATCGTTCTGTGAAATCGGAAACGGCGGCTCAACTGTTGAGCTGAGCAAAAGCCAGTATTCGTTCATAGATATTTCTTACATTAAAATATATATCCGGGCAGGCGTTATCATTTTTGCCGGACTGATGTTCCTGCTTACAAGATTCATGTATAAACGTGCAAAAGCCAAGGATGCGGCTACCCTTGTGGTTATGTCAATTATTGCGATGAACTGCTTTGTCGCTCATCATCTTCTGGATTTTTCTTACAACGTATTTCTTTTGATGCTGTTTGCAGGTGTAGAATTTGAATCTGCAAAATTGAAGAAAAAGGAACAGGAGAATGAATAATGAAGAATCACGAAAAGAAATCTGAACGCATGACATTACCTCGGTTTTGCGATAATGTGTATAAGCTTATGAAACGCCATCCTTATATTACACTGGTAGTCTTATGCGCAATATTTGGTTTGTCCACTGGATGCGCATCGGAAAACATCAATTTTCTTATAATTCCCGCAGTCCTTTGGGCAACCATAGTCAGTGCTGTATTTTTTCGGGGCTATTTTTCTTTGAATTTGAAGGCTGTTGTTGTCACTGTTGTAATTACATTGTTGTATCTGGCCGGTTCGGCAGTATTGCTCCGCTATATGAGTATAGGTTACCAGTTCGTGCGTATGGGTACTGTACTATTCAGTACTGTATTGTTGCTGCTTCTGTGGCGCAATAAGAAACTGAATGTTCGCACCCTGCTTGCTTTTGTGATAATACTCTGGCTTATTATGCGAGTGGCTGCTGTGCTGGAAATAAACACCACGGCATATCAACATGATGTGGGCTTGTTCAGTGATTCGATAGATAAGGTGTACACTTACACAGACAAACAGCTTCTGACTATGGAGGATCATGGGGCAGGGCATGCTGCATATATTGAATTTATTTTTCATCATTATTATTTTCCGGATTTTGATATGCGAAACGTCTGGTCGTTTTATAATCCTCCGTTTTTTCATATAATATCTGCGCTCTGGCTGCATATAGCCGTGCTTGTGATGGACTATTCTGCTGCATGTGAATCCGTTCAGGTTATTCCTCTTTTCTGTTCATGTGCGCTTGTACTTCTGTTTGTTCGTTTTTTCAGGCAGCTTGGTTTAAAGGGAAAGGGACTTCTGATTGCAACTGCCATTGCCGCGACAAGTAATACATTTATTCATTTTTCTATAAATGTAAACAATGACCCTCTTGCGACACTGTTTATGATGGCGGCGCTTGTATTTGCTGTTGACTGGTTCTCCGACCGGAAGTTTTCTACTATAATGAAGACATCGATTTGCGTCGGACTTGGTATGATGACTAAGCTTTCTGCTGCAACAATTGCATTTCCTATTGCGTTTTTGTTTGTATGGGTATTTTTCGGAGCAATATCAAAGAAGGAAAAGATCGGTAAATATTTAGGTCAGTTTTCAGCATTTCTGGGGTTGTGTGTTCCGCTTGCGTTTTGGTGGCAGGTCAGAAATCTTATTCGTTTTGGAATTCCGCTGAGCTATGTTCAGACGGTTGATGATGAACTGCCGGAGCAATTTATAGGGAATATTCCGGTGCTGCAAAGGCTGTTTGGTTTTTCGGCTGATATGCTGAGCCGGCCATGGGTACATACGCTCTCCAGTTTTGGATTGGAACGGTATACGGAAAATGAGTATAATCCTCTTAATATCCCTGATAAAGACATCGCTCTTTGAGGAATACAGACAGAATGTATTAAATGCTCCTGTGCATGATATGATTGCTGCAGTTCTGATAGTAATAACTCTGTTGCTGGGAACAGCGGCCCTTATAATGATGATATATAAGGTGTTTTCTTCAAAGGGAAACGAAAGAGTGCTTCACATAATGATGTGTGTTGCTTATTTTTCAATGATGATCTCATACTACAGCTTTTGCTTTAAATATCCCTATGCCTGCTCACAGCATATCCGCTACGTACCGCTTGTAATAGTAATCGGCGCAGCATATATCGGATTTTTGCTGTCTGCATTCAGGGATGTTCCGGTGCAGGCGCTTCGAACTCCGAAGAAGCTTTCGCGTAATGAACTGATTTCTTCTGTGGCAACTATTCTTCTGACTGTGGTAACAGCTGTGTTTGCATACGGACAAATCATGATATTCTGAAAAAGGACGGTATTCTGAATGACATCGCTAAAATCAACCGCATGGTCGGGACTGGTCGACGTAGTGCGTCGTCATCCGTTTTTGTGTGCGGTGTTGCTTTGCGTGGGAGTAGAGGTATTCACGCTGGGTGATGAGAAATATATAACCCCTCAGTCGATTATGGCTGCATCGTTGATGACGGCTTTAATCGCGTATGTGCTTATCCGGCCGTATCTGAAAAAATTCCGTGTTCCGGCAGCATTTTGCTGTGGAGCAATCTCTTTTGCATGGGGTGTGCTGTTTTCCAGGAGTGAAAAGAAAGGCGGACTGTTTGCCGCCCTGGTGCTTGCATGTACAATTGCTGCTCTGGCGATTATGTACCTGAAACACAGGCTCAGCCCTGAAAACGTAACTGCGCTGATAATATTTGCAGGATTCGGACTGTATATTGCTTACATAATGTATACATTGTCGGTTATTCGTCAGACAGATGTGAATTATTGGTCATCCGACAGCGGCCATGCCGGGTATATTAAGTATCTTTTCAATCATCACTTTGCTCTTACGGATTACGATCCTCGTGAAACCTGGCAGTTTTATCATACTCCGTTTTTCTACTATATAAGTGCTGGGCTTATTTATCTCGTAACCTCCTTTGGCGTTGAATTTGAAACGGCTGCCGAAGTCTCCCAAATAGTTACACTGTTTTCTGCAATGTCAATAGTCATTACTTCCCACAGACTCTTCAGACTTTTTGATCTGCGCGGCTATGCTCTGACGGCTGCGATGGCTGTTATATCGCTGAGCAACACGATTCTTATTCTTTCGGGAAGTATCAGCAATGATATTACAGCAGCAGCACTCGAGCTTGGAGCGTTTTACTGCGCCGTAAAATGGTATAAGGACAGAAAAATGTTGTCGATTATAGAATCTGCTCTTTGCATGGGGCTGGGACTTATGACAAAGCTCTCCGCCTGGATGGCTGCTCCTGCAATTGCGATGATATTTATTGTGTCGTTTATTATATTAATTGCTGAGGAAAAACCTGTCAAGAAATGTCTTGTACAGTTTGGTGCATTCCTTGGAATAAGCGTTCCGCTCGGAATGTGGTTCCCGGTTTATAATCTTATCCGCTGGGGTGTTCCGCTCGGCTATATTCCGGAGGGCGGCGAGAATTTTTATGTAGGAGAGTGGAGCGTGCTGCAGAGGCTGTTCACCGTCAGCCGGGAATCTGTTTCTACACCGTTCCTGCTGCAAAAGAATTATTTGTATGAATACAATCCCATAGTGGTGCTCATGAAATCTTCAGCAGATCTGCAGAGACTGGCGGCGTTCAATATGCTGGCACCGCTTCTCAGCATAACAATAATAGTATCCGGAATTATTGTTGTTATAAGTACTGCCACAATGGTTGTTTCCGTGATCACGAAAACCGGATCTGCGCTCAGGAAGAAGGGCGGAAAAAAGTCTGCTGCCGGTGCTGACAAAGCCTCGACTATAACCGAGTTTGCAACTGTGCTCCTGTGGCTTGTAACGATGGTATCGTATGTTGTTTTCTGCATTAAATATCCTTATACCTGCACAGAAAATGTCCGCTATGTAATACCGGTTATCACTCTGTGTGCTCTCTGGTTCGGAAGAGCAGCCGGTTCAGTCTTTAAAAATAATATGATAACACGACTGAAGAACTATTTTTGTGAATTTATTGCAGCTCTTTATGGATTTGTATTTATGCTGACATTTGTGTTTATGGGTTTTGACTGATATTAGTGTAAAGCACCATAGACATTGATGATAAATGTTCAAAAAGTTTTTAATAAACTATGAATTAAATTAATAAATTATGAACTAACCTTGTTTTTGTTCATAAACATTTAAAATCCAGATTCGTTAATTTAACCTAAAACTTTATACATAATGAGTAAAAATACAATAAAAACAACATATAATGCTATGAAAGAATTATGGCATAGTGAATATGCACAAAAATAATGACCTTCTTTTTACAAAAAAAATTAAAAAAATCTAAAAAAATCTATTGACATTTCGTTCATAATGAGTTAATATATATTCAACAAAGAACACAGCACCAACCCCTTCTAAAAGGTGCCGGGTTCAAAAAAATTTTAAAAAAGAAAGAGGTAATCTATCATGACACTCCAGCAGAAAATGCACAGCAAGAAAGGCTTTACACTCGTTGAACTCGTAGTGGTTATCGCAATTCTTGCAATCCTCGCAGCAATCGCAATCCCCGCAGTTATCGGTATCATCAACAGCGCTAACGAGTCTCAGACCGCTTCTGACGCAGCTACTGTTGACAACGCTTGCAAGACCTACTTCGCAGGTATCGTTGCTGGTTCTATCACATCAGCTGATAAGGGCGCACACGAGACAGCAAATCTTCCGGCAGCAGGTGCTTCCAACTCCGCTAAGAAGACAGCAGCTCTCTCAGCTACAATCGGAGGCGCTCTTGATTACAACGGAACCTATGCTTCTCTCCAGGGTAAGCTCGGCGATTTCGGTGTTGACTCTGATGGTAACATCTACTCCAAAACAGATGCAGCTCACTCATCAGGCCTCAGAGCAAATGTAGCTCTCACAACCGCTACAACAATGCAGACGCTCGGCTACAAATAATTAACAACTAAGCCTTAGGCTTACATAGGACGAAAGCCCGGGAATCCCGGGCTTTTGTTCTATCAAAAAGGTATTACAAAGTATTTTTGCATCGGTATCCGGAAGAGCATTGGCAGGGATCTTCGGCAAAAAGAAGGTTCGCCGCCAGATTCTCATGCGTGTGATTGGAGGACGTAAAAGTGCAGAGGATGAAACATTTTACGGAAAGCAAAAAGGGCTTTACGCTTGTGGAGCTTGTCGTTGTAATAGCAATTCTTGCGATTCTCGCGGCTATAGCTATTCCTGCAGTCATAGGTATCATTAATAGTGCCAATGAATCACAGAAAGCTTCTGACGCTGCAACCATTGACTATGCATGCAAGACATATTATACCGGAATTGTTTCCGGAACAATTACCACGGCAAACTTCAATCCGGTAAAATCCGGAGATAATGTTCCGACTCCGACCGATTCGGGACATACGCGCCGTGTTAAGGCAAGAACCTGTACTGTTGCCGGTGCTCTTGAATTTGAAGGTCTTTATGAGCAGCTTATCAATAAGGTAACGGATTTTGGTTACGATTCAAGAGGAAATATTTTTTCGCTGACTGACGGCGCACATTCAGCAAGTCTTACTCAGATTACGGCAAATGCTACTCTGGATTTCGAAGCTCTTAATTATGTATGATCCTCTTAAGTGGGGTCTTCGAAAAACAAAATACGGTTTCACACCGGGAATTATTCCGCCGTGCAATGCGCCGGCGGATTATTTTTTGCAAAATCCTGAATGGAATATTGTTTGTGAAAATATCAACGACAT
>ONAX01000004.1:47844-60128 GCA_900315875.1 uncultured Eubacteriales bacterium
TATAAAAAAATTATTGTAAATCAGCTATTTTTGTGATAAAATAACAAAAAGGATAACGGAACTTTAGGGGTGTTTGTACAATTAAACCCAGTGCTTGTAGTAGGCAATGGGTTTAGTTATTTCATTTTCCCGGCAGTGCTATCCGAATAGCTGAAAAAAATTTTTAAGAGTGTGGTGTATTTATGAAAACAGTAGCTACCGTGCTGCAGATCACACGAGGACTTCTTATCCTTACTCCGGCAGAGTATGATAAGCCTGAGGGTGGTTTTGCAGTCAAATCAAAGAAGACCTCATCGATTCCTACGACCTTCAACGTACCTCAGATTTTCGAACTGAACGATTCGCTCAAGGATCATCCTTTTGAAAAGACCGATGAACTTGCAGCTTTCGTTAAGCGCTGCGCTGAAAGCGTAAGCATGGAGATGGGTGATGTTTTTGTCTGCATCGAGGATGAAGACGTGCTCATCACAAAGGAATATAAGCATGCGCCGGCTAAGGAAAAGCTCCTTCCGACCTTTGCGCGTGTTGAGGCTGAAAACGTACTTCATCAGGAAGTTGACAAGTACACTATCCTGAACTATGAGTACGGCCAGCAGTATGGTAAATCCAATAAAACAGACGAAATATCCGCATCCCTTTTTGCTATGAATACCGGTATGCTTACCGATATCAGAGGCAGCTTTGAAAAGGAAGGCATTCGCGTAGCAAAGGTTGCTCCGCCTATCGCAGGTATGCTCCATACCTGTAAGCAGGACGTAAACTCTGCAACAAGAGCAATTGCAGTTATCTCTATGGACTTTGCTGCGACAAGACTTGTTGTTCTTCATAATGGTGCTCCCGTATTCCAGCAGTCCTTCTCAAGCGTGCTGGAGGATATTGCTGAGCTTTTCTCACTTGAATTCGGTATGAGCAAGATGGGCGCTATTGACCTTATCCGTCAGGAAGGTCTCGGCGTCTGCAATAAGTGTAAATCCGCATCAACCCGTAAGCAGACTATGACAATGCTTGACAATGCTGCAGGCGAAATTCTCAGAAATCTGCGAATGGTTATCTCTACAAAGCGTCTCGATATCGACGAAATAGTTCTTATCGACGCACTTGCAAAGCTTCCGAATATCGCAAACTACTGCCGTCAGGTAGGTCTTACCGCTCCGATGGAAAATATCACAAGACTGTTCTCCGCCGGTTCGCAGCCCCCTGTAGCAGCAGCATCTGCTTCCGAAAAGGGCTATGATACAACTTCGTTCATTACCCTTAACGGTATTCTGACAATGCCGCCGCAGGAAGCAAACCTTCTCATGGGCGAGGCAAATGTTCTTACAGCTATGAGCGAGCAGGGCTCAAGCAAGCTCGGTATGCTTATCGCAGCAGGTCTTGGCGTTGCAGTCGGCATCTGGATGATCGCAACAGTCGGAACATGGCTTGCTCTTGAATTCAGAAAGAACAATGATACGGCTCAGATCAATGATCCGCGTTATACACCTGCAAAGGAGCTTATATCTGAGGAAGCTACCTGGAAAAAGCAGCTTACTGATATGGAAGCAAACCTCGAGATGCTCCCGGATACTACTCTGAAATCTGCAGATGTTATGACTGAATTCTTTGCACAGGTAAGAGATCAGGTTGAGTCTGTAACAACTATAGTGCTTGACAATTCCGCTAACTCTATAACCACTACAATAAATGTTAAGGATTTCAGCAGCTACATAGAACTTCGTGACAGTATTAACGAAAACGGCTATTTCATTGTATCAGACGTCGCACAGCTTACATATGTCGCTGATGAAAACGGCGTACAGCATATGCAGGGTCCGATCGTTCTCTCCGTAACCGAGGATACTCTTGCAAAGGCAGCAGAGGCGGCTGAAGAAGCTAAGGCTAACAAGACGGCGGAGGTTAAGAAAGACAATACCGCTGCAGCTTCGACCACGGATGTGCCTGACGCAACCGATGAGTCGAAAGCAGAGCCTGCAGCCAGCGAAAGCAGCGCTGCTTGACATGCAGATGTCTGATATATGGAGGTAAACAGAAATGGACAAGAAGCAACAGTTTAAAATTCCAAAGTTTGTAATAGCGATTGCCATTATTCTTGTTGTGGCATTGCTGTTCCTTATACTCGTATTCATGAGATTTACAAGTACTCTTGAGACTTATGAGAGAGATCATAATTCTGCAACTTCTGAAATCAATAAGTATCAGGATTATCTTAACAGAAGCGTTGAAGTAAAGGCTTCTATCGATGAGATGAAGGCTGAGTACAATGCAAGAAGTGCAGCGCTCACAGTTAACCCGAGATCAACCCTTGACGATATCAGAGACATGCTTTCAAGTCTGGGATATGATCTTTCATCACTTTCTGTCGGCGAGCCGGCAGCTGACCCGGCAGGCAGACAGTCTGCAACAGGTGACCCCCTGTATACAACAACTATAACCTACACCTTTAATACAACAGAAGCTAAGATGCTCGAAACACTCAGATATTTTGAGAGTGAGTCTGATGGTTCTTACTATATCAGCAAGCTTACGCTCAACAACTCTGACGAGGATACAACGGGCAAATCTTATGCTGCAAATATGGATATTACTCTGTACTACTTCAATAGTGACGAGAATATGGGTCTTCCCGCTTCTGCTGTTGCTGCGGCTTCTTCACAAGCTTCATCATAATGCAGTCGCTTGAATATCTGCATACTGTTGAAGGAATAGTATGGCTGTGCGTTTGCGTCGTGATGGGCTTTGCCATGACGGCGCTTGCCTACCTGATAATAAATCGCATTCCTGCAAAATGGTTGTGCGATTATAACGAAACACCATCCGAAGAGCTGCTCAGCGGAAAGAGAATCTCTTATCTGCCGACAGCTCCGGTAGTGTCAGTGCTTGTCAGTGCTGCACTTGTGATGTGTCGTCTGCAGTTCAATAAGGGCTTTGACGTTTTGTTCTTAATGATGGCGCTTGTAATAATGTGCTGTCTGCTCATTGCAATATCTGACCTTAAATACCAGATAATACCGGATCAGTTTACTGTTGCCCTTGGTGTTTTTGGTTTGCTGTTGAGCCTTTACGATATAATAAGAGGCTTTGGCTTTTTCCATCACGGTTGGTGGTCACCTCTTGCCGGCGCTGCAATGGGCGCTGCTGCTATGATCGGTATAGACCTGCTTGCAATGGTTATTTATCACCGTGAGGGTATGGGCTTCGGCGACGTCAAGCTTTTTGCGGCAATAGGACTGCTTACCGGATTTCCGGGAACGATATATACACTTATATTGTCTGTTCTTACGGCGACAGTTTTCTTTGTTGCTATAATTGTTATCTCTAAGATAAGATCATCCGGAGAAGAACAGCCGCAGCAGCAGACAGACGCAAATAATACAGTCATTGCTGAAAGCGACGCACAGCAGGATGCACAGAAAGAAAAACAGCCGGATAACGATGACACAACTCCCGACAGCGGGGAGCCGGAAAACATCGAAGCCGGAAATAATAATGAAAATGAAGAAACGGGCGATACACCGCAGGAGAAGGGCTTCGGATCGTACCTTGCATTCGGTCCTTACATTGCGGCAGCTCTGATCGTTTACCTTGCGCTTTACGATCAGATAGGCGCCCTTGTTGGAATGTATCTTGACCTTTTTAAATAACAGGAGCTGAAATCATGAGAGCAAGCAACTTGAGAATAGGACAGATCCTCATTAATTCAGGAGATATTACAGAAGAACAGCTTGATGAGGTGCTTCAGAAGCAGAAAACCAGTAAAAAGCGTATGGCTGATATTCTCATCGAGGACGGAATCGTTACCGAACAGCAGGTATGTAAAGCCCTCGAAAAGCAGCTCTTCATTCCATATGTAGATCTCGATACGGTAGTTATTCCCGAAGAAATGGGTGCTGTTATCCCCGAGGACCTCGCACAGCAGCACATGGTCGTACCGATCGAGCAGGAAGGACGTTTCCTTACGGTTGCAATTGCCGACCCGCTTAACTATCAGGGTCTGAAGGATATCTCAATTGCAACAAAGATGAAGATAAAGCCTGTTATCGGTGAGGCTTCCAAGATTACTGCAAAGCTTCGTGAAATGTATGCAGCGCAGAAGGCAATCGATGACGCAAAGGAATTCCTCGAATCCAAGGCGGGCAAAACGAAGGCTCAGGAGGAAGCTGAGGCTGCTGCACAGAATGATGCACAGGCTAATGACCAGCCTATCATACGTTTCGTTAACAGTATGATAGAGGAAGCAATCTTCTCCAAAACTTCGGATATTCATATTGAACCGATGGAAAAATGTCTGCGTATACGCTTCCGTATTGACGGTAAGCTGCAGACCTATATGGAGACAGCACCTGAACTTATTCCGTCTGTAACATCACGTATCAAGTTTATCGGTAACATGAACATCGCCGAAAAACGTATCCCTCAGGATGGTCGTATCAAGTACTCCGTCGGAGGAAAGAATATCGACTTCCGTATTTCCGTTCTCCCGAGTATTTTCGGTGAGAAGATAGTTATGCGTATTACGACTTCTCTGGGCATGGAACTGAAAAAGGAAAATATCGGCTTCCTCCCGGAGAATCTTGAAAAATTCAACCACCTTGTAAAGAGCCACCGCGGTATCATCCTTGTAACGGGTGCTACAGGTTCCGGTAAATCAACAACTCTTTATACGGCGCTTCATGAGGTAATGGGCGAGGATATCAATATCATCACGGTTGAGGACCCTGTTGAGCAGATCCAGCCCGGTATTACTCAGGTTCAGACAAATGAAAAAGCCGGACTTACATTTGCGGCAGCCCTGCGAAGCATTCTTCGTCAGGACCCGGATATCATAATGCTCGGTGAGATCCGAGACGGTGAGACCGCCGGAATCGCAGTACAGGCAGCTATCACAGGTCACTTGGTTCTGTCAACACTGCATACCTACGATGCACCGTCATCCGTTGCCCGTCTGGTAGATATGGGTATTGAACCTTACATGGTTTCGTCCGCACTTCTCGGAATTATAGCCCAGAAGCTTGCAAGACGACTCTGCAATGATTGTAAGCAGGCATATGAGCCTGATGAAAATGAACGTCTTGGTCTTAACCTCGATCCCGATGAGAAGATCACACTCTATCGTCCTGTCGGATGCGAGAAGTGTAACAAGAAGGGATACAAGGGACGTATCGCTGTTCATGAGGTAATGCTTCTTACAACAGGCCTGAAAAGAGCAATTACGGCAAACGTCAGCACAGACGAACTAAGAGACCTTGCCGTGCAGGAGGGTATGATCCCTATGAAGGAAAACGTTCGTATCGACGTTCTTAAGGGCCTTACCTCCTATGAAGAATATATCGACATGACGATCTCAAATGACTGATTGAGATCAGCATATATACTGTGTTTCACACAAATTCATAAAACGAATGGGGTAGATTAATAATGGATTTTTATAGTCTGGTAAAAGAAGCCGTAACCAAGGGCGCATCGGATATCCATATTGCGTCAGGTAACCACCCTGCATATCGTCTGCATGGTAATATCTTCTTTACTAACGATCCCGCTCTGAATGAGGCTGAGGTTACCGCCATCATCAAGGCAGTGCTTAATCAGTCAAGATTTGAGACTTTCATTCAGACAGGTGAAGCCGATGCCGCAGTTGAGATCGGCGAATGCGGACGTTTCAGAGCAAATGCTTTCAGACAGCGTAACGGTACATCGCTTGTACTTCGTGTAATCAACAGCGTAGTTCCTGAGCTTTCTGCAATGAACCTTCCGAACTCTATCAGAAAGACACTGGATCTGAACTCCGGTCTGGTTCTTGTGTGCGGACCTACCGGTTCCGGTAAATCGACAACACTTGCTGCTCTTATCAACGAAATTAACAAGTATAAGAGCAAGCACATAGTAACCATCGAGGACCCTGTTGAGTTTCTTCATACACCGAAGCGCTGCGTAGTAAACCAGAGAGAAATCGGACTCGACAGCCGCAGCTATCCTATGGCTCTGAGAGCTGCAATGCGTGAAGACCCGGATATCATTCTCGTCGGCGAAATGCGTGACCGTGAGTCCATTCAGATCGCCCTCACAGCAACAGAAACAGGTCACTTGGTATTCTCCACAGTACATACAGAGGGTGCGGCTAAGACCGTTGACCGTCTTGTTGATATTTTCCCGCCGGATCAGCAGCAGCAGATCCGTGTACAGCTCTCAACCTCTCTGAAGGCTGTTATTTCACAGAGACTTCTTCCGAGAGCAACCGGCGGACGAATCGCAGCATTTGAAATCATGTTTGCAACAACGGCTATTTCTAACCTTATCCGTGAGAATAAGGTTGCAAATATCCAGCAGTCCATCCAGCTCGGTCAGCAGTACGGTATGATTACCATGAGCAAGAGTATCGATAACCTTCTCGCTCAGGGACTTATCACCGAACAGGTTGCAAAGGCTTGGAACTTCGATATCGGCAATACCGACGCCAGAAGATGATAAGGGAGTGAGAGGAACTTGAAGTATAAATACGTGGCGATGAACGCCAGAAACCAGAAAAAAGAAGGCTACATCGAAGCTGAAACCCAGAATAACGCTGTCAGCATTCTTCGTGAAAAAGGCCTTATCGTTCAGGATCTGACCGAAGCAGGTGGTTCCGACGCCCCCACCAGTATCTGGCAGATGGATATCGGCGGTGATATCCATAATAAAAAGATTCCTAAAAAGACACTCCTTATGCTTTTTAACCAGCTTGGTATGATGATGAAAGCAGGTATTAACCTCTCAATGTCGATGCAGATCATGATCGATTCCGAAAAGGATCAGTCAATGCAGAAGATACTTAAGGAGATCAACGAAAACCTGTACAACGGCTTTACGCTTTCACAGTCTATGAAAAACTTCAAGGGCTTCCCGGGCGTATATGTCAGCATTGTTGAAGCCGGTGAGGCAAACGGTCGTCTTGACTCAGCTTTCCAGCAGTGTGCTCTTATCTGTAAAAAGGATATTATGCTTTCCGGTAAGCTCAGAAGTGCACTTACATACCCGTTGTTCCTTATCGTCCTCGTTGCAGCTCTTGTAATCGTAATGTGCTGCTTTGTACTTCCGACCTTTAAGGACACGTACGGATCGTTCGGTGCAGAACTTCCGGGTCTGACCCTCGCACTTATGGCGTTCTCAGATGCTCTTATCGGATATTGGTACATCTTCGTAGCAGTAATAGCTATCATCGCAATCGGTTTCTATATGCTCAACAAGAACAGTGCAGAATTCCGTATGATTTTTGCAAAGGTTCAGCTTAAGATTCCGCTTATCGGACCGATCATTCGTCAGACCTCACTGGCTCGTTTCTGCCGACTGATGTCTACACTGACTGATGCAGGTATTCCGATCCATCGTGCAATGGGACTTGCACGCGATGCTGTTCCTAACCTTTATGTAAAAGATATTATTCAGCTTGTTCTTAATGATGTTCAGATCGGTGTTACGATCAATGAAGCAATGGCAAAGCACCCTGTATTTGATCCGATTCTCGTATCAATGATCCGTGTTGGTGAGGAATCCGGTATGCTCGGCGATTCACTTTTTAAGATGGCTGAGCTCTTTGAGGAGCAGAGTGATGAATCTACCCAGAAGCTGACTGATATGATGACGCCTATCATGACCGTTGTTATCGGTGGAGTTGTTGGTACGGTTGTAGTTGCAATGATTCTTCCGATGTTCGGTATTTACAACGTTATCGACACTGCAACATGATGACAGAACTGCATACTGATTGATAACAGTGATTTTTACGGTACATTGGCTGTTGGTCAATGTACCGTATAATTATTCGTTAAAACGCATAAAAGGACTATATAATTTTTGTATGTTTTTGTCGCAAAAAAATATTTGAATAAATTATGAATTGTAGTATAATTAGATTATGAATAGCTGTATTATTTAGCTTTTTTCGTTTTTCGGGAGGAGTAATAATGAAAAATAAAGCAAAAAACAAAATAAGATCAAAAAAGGGTATGACCCTGGTTGAGATAGTTGTAGGAATTTCTCTTGTGGTAATAGTTTTTGCTTCCTGTCTCGGCGCAATGGTCGGCGGTTATACTACAACAATCTATAACTCTGACGAAAACAGGGTTGCCGTTCTGAATGGCTCGTTGAATGAGATTATTGTCAGCACAATTCACAACTATGGACCCGTTAATTCGGAAAGTGTGGAAAGACTTGTCGGCGGTGCTACATCTCCGCTTAACCCTGCTATTAAAGATAATGTTGAGTTTGATGACAGCAGACTTGGCACAACGACCAGCGCTACGTATGTTAAGCCGGAGGATTTTGCATCTCCTGATCAGACAAAATATCCGGGTAAGGATCTTTCAATCAGATATACTCTTGTTCCTGATACACGTTCGGATCTTGTCGTTTCCGATACTCCCGGTAATACAAAAACTGTTCAGGTTACCGGTGTATGGATCAGAACCTGTTTCGAAGCAGCACGCGGTCCTATTTTCTATGAATCCTTTGTTCCTTACAAGGTTTGATCTGCGGAGGATGAGTTTATGAAGAATTTTACTAGAAAATTTAAATCAAAAGCAGCATTTACTCTTGTCGAGCTTGTTGTGACTATTGCAATTGTCGGTATTACTGCAGGCTTCGGCGTTGGTATCTTTGCTTCAACGCTGAGAAATTATTCTTCTGCTTCAGTTACAGCAACCGAGCAGGAAAAGGCAAACCAGATTGAATCGTTTATTGTCCGTAATGCAAGAACAGCTACTGAAGTGTGTTATATAGACAGCAGAGTAAGCGATCCTACCTATGTCGGTGAGAAGGATAACAGAGCGAATAGTATTGATAAGTTCAAAGGTGAAGGTAAAGAGGCTGCTGTTATTTCACACGTAAGGACAGCTGATCTTAAATACAAGTTATTCTATCTTTCAAAGGATGAATTGAACCCCAGCGCTGTAGCTACTGTTGAGGATGCAAGCGTAAATTATACCGGTGTTTCGAATATTTCGTTCACCGTCAGAAAGCAGTATCAGGTTGCAAACAACGATACAGCTCCCTGCATATATATTCTTTACTATCTGATTCAGATGGATGGCGGATATACCCTCAGAGGCAGCACAATTCTTTACAACTGTGAGTCATTCAAGGTTCCCGGCGGTTCAGACACTGATTACGTTGTATCTTCATCAACGTATAACGTTGGCGGCAGTACCATGGATACCGGTATTGTTTTTGTAAAGCCGAAGGAAATTAGCTGATAAAAAAGCAGAATAGAAATATTAAAGTCGGTGAGTTTTTGATTCACCGACTTTTTTAGTATTATGTTGAATAAGCAAATATTTAGCTATATTATACGTAATGGTTAAATACAGTAATCTCCGCCTTCTAACGTTACGCTTTTATCAATAATGTCCTGAAGTGTTATCCCGAAAAGATAATCCTTGATGACCTTGTGCAGACCCTCCCACATGGAAAGGGTAATACACTCTCCACGGCGCGGACAGATGTTTTCTTCTGTGTCAAGGCAGGCAATTGGCGCAAGGCTGCCCTCCGTGAGCTCAAGTATTTCGCCGACTGTATATTTTTCAGCAGTTCTTGCAAGACGATATCCACCCTGATAACCGCGGTTTGTACGCAGAATGCCTGATTTATTGAGAAGCGGCACTATCTGTTCAAGATACTTTTTCGATATTCCCTGTCTTTCGGCAATATCTTTGAGCGATACATAACCGTCGCCCTGGTTGAAGGCAAGGTCAATCAGCATTCTCAGAGCGTAGCGTCCCTTTGTTGAAATTTTCATGACGTCCTCCTGTTTTCGATACTATTATGTATTATAATAACCCTATTATAACATAGGTTTTATAAGTATTCAATAGTTTTTTTATTCTTTTGCATATTCTCTTGAAAAACAGAGCGGTTTGTCATATAATATTGTTGTCGCAGACAGCTGCGGCAGGTAAATTCTGTTTTGGAGAGATTCTATGAAAGTGTTCTTTACTATACTTGTCTGTAAGGTGCTTAAATTCATCGGCAATCTTATCGGCAAGGGAAGCAGCTATCCCGGAAAGGTTGCCCTGAAGCTCTGCCCTGATATCCTCAGCCGCGTAAAGCTGCCGCAGTATATTATTGCAGTAACGGGAAGCAACGGCAAGACCTCTACAGTAGAAATGATTGCTCATATTCTGCAGAAAAACGGAAAAAAGGTTGCGTGGAACAAGGAAGGCTCCAATCAGATTGAGGGTGTTACAACTCTTGTCCTCGGCAGTGCAGGACTTGACGGCAAGGTTAAATGTGATGTTCTGCTTATTGAAAGTGACGAGCGCTTTGCACGCTATACATTCAGATATATAAAGCCTACTCATTATGTAATGACGAATCTCTACCGCGATCAGCTTACAAGAAACGGTCATCCCGAATGGGTATATGATGCTCTTGCTGACAGTATTTACGATGAAACAACGCTTATTCTCAATTCCGACGATCCGCTGATCTCCACCTTCGGCATTGACAGGGATAAGGTTATCCGCTTTGGTGCTGATGAGCTTTCAAGCGATACAAAGGAGCTGCAGAGCGTTTATGATGACGGCGCATACTGCCCTGTCTGCAAGAAGCCGATGACATACAGCACCCACCACTATAACCATATAGGACATTATAAGTGTACAAGCTGCGGATATCACCGCATGCCAACTGATTATACAATAACTGCAGTTGACCTCGATAAGGGAGAAATGGAAATCGACGGCAAGTATAAAATTTCACTTGCGCTTAAATCCCTTTATAATATTTACAATATTCTCTCTGCCTATACAGTTGGCAGGATAATCGGCATTGACGGAGAAAGCATTGCCGAAAATATGAATGACTATGTAATGAAAAACGGCAGAGTGCTGACCTTTACCCTCGGCCGCCGCCGCGGAACACTTCTGACATCAAAGCACGAAAACAGCATTTCCTATGACCAGAGCATCAGGGTAGCTTCGGCATACAAGGAGGGCTGCGATGTTCTTATTATTATTGACGCTATCAGCCGTAAATATGAAACAGGCGATATTTCGTGGATATGGGATATCGATTTTGAAATGCTCGGAAATGACAATGTGCACGAAATAGTCCTTGCCGGAAAATTTGCTCCGGAGCTTGTACAGCGCTTTTCGTACACAGGTATTCCGCAGGACAGGATCAAGAGCTTTGTTGATATAGAGGAAGCTGTGAATTACCTCGACAGCGACAGAAAGGATTATATTTATACAATAACCTGTTTTTCTGATAAGGGTAAATTCCTTTCAAGGGTAAAAGGAGACTGACATGAAAATACTTCATCTGTATCATGATTTCATGAATCTTTACGGCGAATATGCCAACACTCTCGCTCTGCGTGATAAGCTTATTTCAATGGGCAGGCAGTGCACAATAGAAAAGAAAACCTTCGGGGATGATTATGATTTTTCGGATTATGATATCCTGTACATCGGCTCCGGAACCGAAAGAAACCAGAAGATTGTTCTGGAGGATTTACGCAGCCGTGCCGACAGCCTGAAAAGCTTTGTCAGCAGCGGCAGGGTTGTTCTTATGACAGGCAATTCCTTTGAGATACTTGGCCGCAGCATTACCGATGCGAACGGGAAGGAATACGAAGGTCTCGGCTTTTTCGATTTTACTGTTGCGGAGCAAAATAAAAGCCGCGAAACGTCCGACGCTCTTTTTACAACGGAACTTTTCGAGGGTGAACTTGTAGGCTTTATCAATAAATGCAGCGAGATAAGCGGAATAACCGAGCCGCTATTCAAGGTAAAGGAAGGACTTGCGAACTGCAAGGGAGACAGCGGCGAGGGTACCAGGATGAATAATCTTTTCTGCACACATCTGATAGGACCTGCTCTTATGAGAAACGATAATTTCTGCAGCTATCTTGCAAAGCTTGCAGCAACCCGGTGAGCCGCCGGTGCCAATTCGCGTAGTCACTAGTTCCACTCGCTCTGAGTGAGCGGAACTGGTTTACCGGCCGCGGCTATAGTTTAATTACGAGACAAACTACAAAGTTTCGCCAGCCTTTTCAAAGGCTGCGGAGTCCAGAGGCAGCGCCTCTGGTCGCGATCCGCAGAGTGCGAAATTCCCTTGCCCGAGATATCCCTCCGCAAGGGGTGAATTAAAAAACGCTCCGGGGGAGCGTTTTTTAAGAGGGGACGCCCTGGGAAAGAGGGCGTCCCCTTGTTGCGTTTGGTTTGCCCGAAATGGGCAGTAACTTGGCGGTGAAAGTCCGCTACACGCTTGGCAGTAGGAAGTGTTAGCTGATGGCAAGGGTGTCCATCGTGAGG
>ONAX01000061.1 GCA_900315875.1 uncultured Eubacteriales bacterium
TACTGCACTCAAACTATTGAACCGCCGTGTACCGAACGGTACGCACGGTGGTGTGAGAGGTCGGCTGCTCAATTAATGGGTAGCCTCCTACTCGATTTGCATTGATTTTTATTTCCGCAAGTTTTTGTTTGTTTGCCGCCGGCATGCCGGATTTTAAACGGGAATCTTAATAATAAACGTGCTGCCGATGCCTACGGTGCTCTCTGCAGTGCAGATGCCGCCGTGCATTTTTACTATTTCCTTAACTATTGCAAGGCCCAGACCGGAAACGCCCTTTTTGTTCCGGCTGCGGTAGGTGTAGTATCTGTCCCAGATATTTTCAAGCTCCTGCGCCGGTATTCCGCTGCCGTGATCGGTTATCGATATTTTCGCATTGCCGCCTTCTTGTGTCAGGGTGACGTTTATTACCTTGCTTTCTCCGTTGTGCCGTACGGCATTGTCAAGAAGATTGTAAACTGCCCTCTCAAGCCGTCCTGCGTCGCCCTTGACAATGACGTTTTCCTGCAGCTGCGTGTCTATCCGTCCGCCCTCGCGGCTGTAAAGGGAATTGAAATTGCTGCATACACGCCTGACAACTGCGCTTATGTCAACATCCTCAGGCTCGGGTCTGACCTCGGCGCTCTGCATTTCGGAAAACTCAAGTATTTCGTTTACCATGGCGCACAGCCTGTCTGATTCTCGCACAATGACCTCAATGTCGGCATTGCACTGTTCCTCGTCCGTGCGGGAGATGTCCCTTACCATTTCGGCATAGCCCTTTATCATTGTGACAGGCGTGCGAAGGTCGTGTGAAACATTTGCAAGCAGCTCTCTTTGGAAATTTCGGGACTTTTTCAGCTTGTCCGAGGTTTCGTCCAGAACGTCGCTCAGTTCGTCAAGCTCGGAGCAGAAGCCCTTTCTGAAATCCTCCGGAAAGTCGTCGCTGCCAATGTGCTCCGCCTTATTTGTCAGCTTTGCCACAGGCATTGCAAAGCCTCTTGCAATGAACCACGCGAGAACGGAAGCGATTATAACCGAAATGACCGTGCCCCATATGAGCTGCATGCGTATGATGTCCACGGCAGGGCCTACAGCGTCAAGGGTGGTGCTGATGTACAGCACCTTTTTGTCGTCGCCTGTGCCGAGATATGCACCGTAGACATACATGCCGTCCGTGGTACTTTCGTATGTGCCGCTGTCGGACGCTTCAAGCGAGCTGAGAAAATCGCTGTAGCCGTCGGGCAGGCTCCTGTATTCGTGTCCTTTGCCTCCCCTCTGGGAATGCTTGCCGAAGCCTTCTTCGGTTTCCTCGGTTTTGTCTGTCGGCATGGGGTGTGAGCGTCCGGTAAGCCCCTTGAACTGATCCGAGCTGTAAAGTATTGACCCGTCAGTGTCGGTGATATACACCAGTATTGAATTGCTGAGTGACAGCTCGTCGATTATATTGCTGAAATCATCGTCATTGAAGCTTTCCGAAATACTCGCGGCAGCCTGCTTTGTATTGTTAATCAGCATGTCATTATAAAAGCTCTGCAGGAATACCGTCTGCAGCAGCCACAGCAGAGAAAATATCAGTGCAGTGAACAGCACAAAGTAAATCCAGAGCTTTATTCTGAAGGATTTAGGTCTGATCTTCAAGTTTGTATCCCACCCCTCTGATGGTATGTATAAGATCCCTGCAGTCGCCCAGCTTGCCTCGAAGAAGCTTTATCTGCCAGTCGACTGTTCTGTCGTCGCCGAAATAATCGTATCCCCAGACCTCGTTCAGTATCTTGTCCCTTGAAAGAACAATGCCCTTGTTTTTCATGAGATACAGAAGTATTCCGTATTCCTTTGCGGTCAGCTCGGCCTTTTGGCCGTCAACAGTGACCTCGTGGCCGAGGGTATCTATAACGATCCCTCCGCAGGACAGCCGGGAGTCCGGCTTCGGAGCCCTGACGGCTGCGTGGCGGCTGATAATAACGCGTATTCTCGCCATCAGCTCCTTCGGTGAAAACGGCTTTGTAACATAGTCGTCTATGCCGGATTCAAAGCCGAAAAGCTTGTCGTATTCTGACCCTCTGGCTGAAAGCATGAGGATAGGGATGTCCTTTTCTTCTCTTATCCTCCTGCTCGCCGTAAAGCCGTCCGTTTCCGGCATCATTACGTCCATTATAATAATATCAAAATCCTCACTTTTGCACAGCGTGACAGCCTCCTCGCCATCCTGAGCAGTGGTTACATCGTACCCCTCGCGCTGTGCGTATCTTGTGATAAGAGCCACTATATCCGGCTCGTCGTCAACTATCAGCACCCTTGCCATAGTATTACCTCCCGTTTGAAGCTTTGATTATATTATATATGAAAATGTGGATTTTTCAAAGTGTCAGACGAAGTTTTTTTGGCAGTATGCAAATGTTCGTTATGAATAAGTCTTTGCTGTCAGTGTCTTCCCCTCGGACCTGACATTGATAAAATCGGGTTGGTGAATTCAATTCCGAGTGTGTCGGATACGGCTTCGATAAGACCGTTGCTGCTGAAGGTTGCGCCGCTGACGGTATCAACATCGGTGCTCTGAGCGGACAGTATGCGCTGGATGATTCCGCTTTGTGCCCTTGAAAAATACTTGTTATCGTCTGCGTAGGAAGTAACGGTGATATCCGTAATCATGCCGCCCTGTACCGTGACCTGAACGGTTGTGGTTCCGCGGAAGCCTGTGCCGGAGCCGGTGTATGTTCCGTTTGCGAAAGTGCTGCTCTGGGTTTCATCTTCTGATGACTGCTGTGAGCTTTCGGCCTCAGAGTAGGTGCTGCTTTCAGTTCTGGATGACTGCTCATAAATGTCTTCATGAGTTTCTGAGCTTTCTTCGGAGGACTCTGGTTGAATATTGCTCTCACTCTCTGAAACATAGCTTTCACTTTCAGAGAATATTTCCCTGATTTTTCTATTGTTGTTGCGTTCGCTGCTTTCCTGCTGCACGGAGCTTTCGGAATCACGGCTTTGCACCTGCTGTGAGCTTTCCTCGCTGAGCGATGAGCTTTGCAGCAGCTGACTGCCGAGTGCATTTTCAACAGCGGCAATAATGCCCCTGCTGCTGAAGGTGGCTCCGCTTACTGCGGAAACGTCCGTATCCTGTGCTTCGATGATAGCAGGGATTATCCGACTTTCAGCCTTTTCAAAGAATTCTATGTCGTCGTGATATGAATACACGCTTATTTGGCTGATCTTTCCGTCGCTGACTGTTACAGTAACGTCAATTTCTCCGCGGTAGCCGTCGGCAGAGCCTGTGTAGGTTCCGTTTTTGTATTGTCCGCTGTCTGAGCTTTCAACAAGCTCCGCTGCATTTGCTTCGGAGAACACTCCTGTGCTTTGGGGCAGGGGAGCTGTTCCGATATACGATATGCCGATCAGTGCAGCCGCTGCCGCAGCACCGGACACTGCCGGAATTGCCTGAACGCTTGCATTTTCCTTCGGACAATTTGATGTGCATTTCATGCAGTTTATACATTCGCCGGAGCTAATGCTGTCGTATTTGTCAAGAGGCAGCGCCATTGAGCATTTCTTTGAGCAGAGCTTGCAGGATGCGCATTTTTCGGTCGTCTTTTTGATTTTAAGCAGCCTGAAATGCGATGCGAGGGAGAACATGGCGCCCAGCGGACAAAGATATTTGCAGAAAAATCTTTCTGTTAAAAGCGAGCCAACTATCGTCACAAGCATGAGTGCGCCGCCGAGGGAAAGAAGAAATACCGGAGAGGGGAGGCTGCGGAAGGTAAAGTACATTCCGAATATCGTCCAGGGACTCCAGATTGAATCCCCGAAGATTGCAAGTGTCCATACAGCCGTTACGATAAACAGCAGAACTGTATATTTGAGGTAACGCAGTATACGGTCAGCCTTTTCGAAAATTGAAATCTTTTTCGGGAAGCGGCTGCCTGCCAGCCACAGGAGATCCTGCATAGCGCCGAAGGAGCAGATAAAGCCGCAGAAAAACCGTCCGAAAATGACCGTTATTCCGAATACAGCGGCAAGAAGTACAAGCCGCATTCCGTATTCCTCAAGTGTGAAGCTGCCGCCGAGAACGGCTTTCCAGATTTCGCCTATTGATGAGAAAATCGTTATGAAAAGCCCCGGTGCTATGATAAAAGATACAAGCTGTACGACAGCCCTGACTATCTGTACTGTTGATGGTTTTTTGTTGGTTTTCATTTCAGGCACTCCTTTACGCTGATATAAGGCTTATATTGTTTTTTATTCCGTCAGTGGAAAATACTTTTCTTTCCTTTGTTATGAAAACAGCTTCGGCGCCGAAACGCTGTAGCAGAGAGGGAATATTTCTCTTTTTCATTATGAACAGCGCTGTCGCAAGCGCGTCCAGCTCGCAGGCATTGTTCCCTATGAGAGTGATTCCCATAAAATCCGATGCTGCAGGCTGACCTGTGCGTGGGTCTGTTATATGGTGAACTAATCTGCTGCCGATATTTGTGCACTGTTCGTATATCCCCGAGGTAACTATCGCGCGGTTTCCAAGCTCCGTAAAAGCAAATGCATCTGAGCTGCCAAGCATGGGGTCGCGTATTCCAATGCGCCGGACGTCGCCCATATTGACAACAGTTCCGCTGAGATTTATTACGGCATTGGGGATATTGCGGCTTATTAGTATCCGCCGGACTTCATCCGCGGCATAGCCCTTGGCTATCGCACCGAGGTCTGCCTGCATTCCGCGTCGCCGGAGCATTACGGTGCGGTTTTTATCATCGGTGATTATGTCCCGGTAATTAGTAAGCCTGCTGATTTTTCGTATCTGTGACGCCGGCGGCAGCTTTCCGTTTCGGATTGCCTGTTTCCACAGGGTATTCAGCGGTCTTGTCGTGATGTCAAAGCATCCGTCGGTAAGCCCGGATATTTCCTTTGCACGCAAGATCAGGCTGAATGTATCCTCACTGACGTGAACCGGAGATATTCCGGCGTTTTTATTTATGAGCGAAACTTCGCTTTCCGGATCGAATGCATTGAGCTTTGCGTGAATCTCGCGGACGCGGTGCAATGCCGTGTCGAGAGTGTCGTCATATTCGTCTGAAAAAACTGTTAAAGTATTTACAGTGCCCAGAGCAAAGAAGATTTTTTGCCTTTTCATGGGATTACCCTCTTTCGTATCGGTAACGGTATGTTTTATTCTGACGTTATTATATATCACCATTTTGGAAGGCGTCAGGAATCAATTAGGAATCTATGTGGAATTTTGATTTCACACTCTTATTTAAAATACCATTAGTTTTTTGGGGCTGACATTATTTGTGTTGGTACACACGGAAGTTCAGGCTTCGGACGTGGAAGCTATTTTTTGAAATAACAGAACCGCTATTAACTACGACCGCGATCAGCCAAGTGGCGGTTCTGATTCAGAGCGAAGCGTAAGCGCAGCGATTGTCGCGAATTGGGAGCGCAGGCTCTGCGCCGACGCTGCCGGTGTTGACATTTGTGTCGGATGGTGGTAGAATGTAAGCGCGCTGACAGTCTTTTTTCGGACTGTATGAAATCTTACATATTTTCAGGAGGTGCCTTATGGATAGTAACAAACGTTATATCGGGCTTGAGCTGAGCAAGACGAATAATGTCATATGCCGGAACCTGATCAATGCCGATTTCAAAAAAGAAATGGACGACCTGACAGGTAAAAACGGCTGGATAATCGCCTACATAGCTTCGCATAAGGATAAGGAAGTTTTCCAGAGGGATATTGAGGAGGAGTTCTCCATCCGCCGCTCTACCGTTTCGAGTATAGTTCAGCTTATGGAGAAAAAAGGCTTCGTTACCCGTGAAAGCGTTGACCACGACGCAAGACTGAAAAAGCTCGTGCTTACCCCGAAAGCGCTCGAAATCTACGCGCACATGGTGGAGCAGTATAAAATAAGCGAGGAAATAATGCGGCGCGGTATTTCCTTCGACGAGCTTGAGGTCTTCTTCGGAGTGCTCGAAAAAATCAGGAATAATGCACTGCAGGGGGAATCGGAATGCTGAAGGAGCTTGCAAAAAGTATAAGAGAATATAAACTGCTGTCGATACTTTCTCCGCTCTGCGTTATGTGCGAGGTAGTGCTGGAGGTAATTCTGCCTTTTCTTATGGCCAATATCATAGATAACGGCATCTATAAGGAAAACTGGGACTATATCTGGAAAACCGGTTTAGTGCTTGCTATAGTTGCCTTTGCGGCACTGGTGTTCGGCGCGCTGGCAGGACGTTTTGCGGCTGTGGCTTCCGCAGGCTTTGCAAAGAACCTGCGGCATGACCTTTTCTATAAGCTGCAGACCTATTCGTTCGGGAATATCGACAAATTCTCCGCATCGTCACTCGTTACCAGACTGACGACAGACGTCACGAATGTGCAGAATTCGTACCAGATGATAATCCGCGTTGCTGTAAGAGCACCGTTCATGATGGTATTCGCAATGATAATGACATTCCGTATAAACCCCACTCTTGCGATGGTGTTCGTTGTCTTTATCCCGTTTATTGCGCTTGCGCTGGGCCTTATCATCCGGTTCGCACACCCGGTCTTTTCACGCGTGTTCAAGACCTATGATAAGCTCAATAACGTCGTACAGGAAAACCTGCACGGTATAAGGGTTGTGAAATCCTTTGTACGCGAGGATTATGAAACAAAGAAATTCAACGATATTTCCGACAGAATATTCCGTGATTTCACAAAGGCTGAAAAGACAATAGCCTTCAATATGCCCGTAATGCAGCTTTCGGTTTATTCGTGCATACTGATTATTTCATGGATTGCCTCCGACAATATCCTCGCGGGAACTATGACAACCGGTCAGCTTGTTTCAATGATGACCTACGTTTTCCAGATTCTTATGGGACTTATGTTCCTGTCTATGATAATGGTCATGGTTGTGCTTTCCCGCGCAAGCGGCGAGAGAATTGTTGAGGTCCTGAAGGAAACTCCGGATATTGCAAGCCCGGACGAGCCTGTAACAGAGCTTAACGACGGCTCGATCGTATTCGAAAACGTACGCTTCAGCTATTCCGGAAAGGCGGACAGAATGTGCCTTGACGGAATCAACATTAAGATCAATTCCGGCGAAACAGTAGGAATAATCGGCGGAACTGGTTCGTCAAAATCGAGCCTTGTACAGCTGATTCCCCGTCTGTACGATGCGACCGAGGGCAGGGTTCTTGTAGGAAACAGGGATGTGCGTGAATACGATATAGAAGCACTGAGAGATAACGTTGCAATGGTGCTGCAGAAAAACGTCCTGTTTTCCGGCACGATAAAGGAAAACCTGCGCTGGGGCGATAAGGACGCTACTGATGAGGATATCAAAAGGGTATGCCGGCTTGCGTGCGCCGACGACTTTATCGAGCGCATGCCGGACGGATATGATACATATATCGAACAGGGCGGCACGAATGTTTCCGGCGGTCAGCGTCAGAGACTGTGTATTGCCAGGGCTTTGCTGAAAAAGCCAAAGATACTTATAATGGACGATTCCACGAGTGCAGTCGATACAAAGACAGACGCTATGATTCGCAAGGCTATGCTTGAGGAAATTCCCGATACCACAAAAATTATCATAGCGCAGCGTATTTCGTCTGTTATGGAAGCAGATAAGATAATCATTATGGATAAGGGAAAAGTCGCTGCAATAGGAACACATGAGCAGCTTCTGAAGTCAAGCCCCATCTATAAGGAAGTATTCACATCACAGCAGAAGGGAAGTGAAGAAAATGTCTGATAAGAAAAAGAAGGAAAAAAGCGAGCAAGGAATGCCCGGCAAAATGCCGCCTGCTCCGGGAAGAATACAGAATCCCGGCGCAGTAATCAAGCGGCTGCTGTCATATATGAAGGAATACCGCCTGCGCTTTACGCTTGTAATAATCTGCATTCTCATCAGTGCCGGTGCCAGCGCGCTGTCGGCAATGTTCATACAGGTGCTTATCGACAATTACCTCACGCCCCTTATGACGCAGAAAAATCCGGACCTGACGAACCTGCATATAATGATACTCTGCATGGGCGGCGTTTTCGCAGTGGGAGCGCTTGCAGGACTTGCCTATAACAGGCTTATGGTCACTATTTCACAGGGTATTCAGAAGAAAATACGCGACGAGATGTTCGCACATATGCAGACCCTGCCGATAAGCTATTTTGACCGCAATCAGACCGGCGACATAATGAGCCGTTATACAAACGATATCGATACTCTGCGCCAGATGATGTCAATGAGCATTCCACAGATGTTTTCGGCAATATTCAGTATAGTTACCGTTTTTGCGGCAATGATAGTCCTCAACAGATGGCTGACGCTGTTTGTTCTGCTGTTTGTGGGACTGTCTATGTTCGTTACAAAGAAGATAGCCTCAGGCAGCGCTGTGAATTTCGTTGCACAGCAAAAGCAGCTCGGAGATGTTAACGGCTATATTGAGGAAATGATAAACGGTCAGAAGGTAGTAAAGGTATTTACTCACGAGGAGGCTGTTAAAGAGGAATTCGACAGGAAAAACGAAGCCCTTTGCCAGTCGGCTACGGCTGCGAATACCTATGCGAACATCCTTATGCCGATAATGAATAACCTCGGAAACCTCCAGTACGTTCTGATAGCAATTGTCGGCGGCGCGCTGGCAATATTCGGAATCAGCTCCATCACCCCCGGTGTTATTGCATCCTTTCTGCAGCTTTCAAAGAACTTCACTCGTCCGATAAGCGAAATTTCCAGCCAGATCAATGCAGTTATAATGGCTCTTGCAGGTGCGGAGAGAATATTCGCTCTGATGGACGAGGAAAGCGAGCAGGACAGCGGCTACGTTACGCTTGTCAATGCGAAATACGACGAAAACGGAAATATAACCGAATCCGAAGAGCGCACAGAAATGTGGGCATGGAAGCATCCCCACGGCGACGGCACACTGACCTATACAAAGCTGTGCGGCAATGTGGTAATGGATGGGGTGGATTTCGGCTATACCCCTGAAAAGACCGTTCTGTTCGATGTCAGCCTGTATGCAGAGCCGGGACAGAAGGTGGCATTTGTCGGTGCGACAGGCGCCGGAAAGACGACAATAACGAACCTGATAAACCGTTTCTACGATATTGCAGACGGCAAGATACGCTACGACGGAATAAACATTAACAAGATAAGAAAATCCGATCTGCGGCGCTCGCTTGGAATCGTTCTGCAGGATGTGCATCTTTTCACCGGAACCGTTATGGACAATATCCGCTACGGAAAACTTGACGCGCCGGACGAGGAATGTATCGCTGCGGCAAAGCTTGCAAATGCCCACGACTTTATCATGATGCTGCCCGACGGCTACAATACGGTTATAACCGGCGACGGAGGACAGCTGTCGCAGGGTCAGTGCCAGCTTATTTCCATTGCACGTGCGGCCGTTGCGGATCCTCCGGTAATGATACTGGACGAAGCAACGTCGAGCATCGACACCCGCACCGAGGCTCTTGTACAAAAGGGTATGGACGGACTTATGTACGGCAGGACGGTATTCATTATTGCTCACCGCCTCAGCACGGTACAGAATTCGGATGTCATAATGGTGCTCGAACTCGGCAGGATCATTGAGCGCGGTACCCACGAGCAACTGATAGAAAAGCGAGGCAAATACTACCAGCTGTATACAGGAGCGTTTGAGCTGTCGTGAGTGGTGCAAAAAGTGTATGGCGATTTGCTCTTTCACAGAAGAAATGACATATTAAAAAATCATCGGAGGTCTGATCATGAACGAGACAATCAAAATAAAAAAGCTCCGGGACAATGCTGTTGTCCCGAAAAGAGCTACTCCCGGTTCGGCAGGTGCTGACCTTTATGCGTGTATTGACGAGCCTGTGACTATTGCTCCCGGTGCACTTGTGAAGGTGCCGACGGGTATTGCAATCGAGGTGCCCTCGCCGCAGCTCGGCGCATTCCTCTTTGCAAGAAGCGGACTCGGCGTAAAGCACGGAATCTGCCTTTCAAACGGAGTCGGTGTGGTGGACAGCGACTATCGCGGAGAAATATGCGTAGGACTATGTAATGTATCCGACAAGCCATATACCGTGCAGCCTCTTGAAAGAGTTGCACAGATGGTAATAATGCCGGTGTGCTGCGCTGAGTTTGTGCAAAGCGATGACCTTTCGCAGACAGACAGGGGAGAGGGCGGCTTCGGTTCAAGCGGAAAACTGTAAGCAGCGTTATGTATCCGGCGGATGAAGTCTTTGCAAAGGGTGATTTCATCTTTGATATATCGTCGGATGAAACAAAAATCATATTCACAATTCGTATATTTACACAAAAAATGGCGCTTCATTGCGCCATTTTTTCGTACTTACGCAGAAGTTTAAAAGATGCCCATTTTTTAGTTGAGATTATCCGTTTCAGAGCTTATAATATATGTTGGCAGTTTATGTGCGGCGTTTTGCTGTAATTACTCTGCCGAAAGGTTTTAAAGGGTTAAATGGAAGAAATGTACTGCCGCTGCGCAGTGATGCCGCAGGCTTTATGAATAAGCGGTTCGGCAGGGGAATTGTGTAAGGGAGAGAGAGCATGTTTTCAAAGGATATCGGAATTGATCTTGGCACAGCAAATACGCTTGTATATATGAAGGGCAAGGGCATTGTTATGCGCGAGCCGTCCGTTGTTGCGGTTGACGTGCGCACGGACAGCGTTCTCGCAGTTGGTACAAAGGCAAAGGATATGATCGGCAGAACGCCTGGCTCCATTGTCGCAGTACGTCCCCTGAAGGACGGAGTTATCGCGGATTTTGATATTACCGCTACGATGCTCAACCGTTTTATCAAAATGGTAGTCAAGACGTCTGTTTTCAGCCGTCCGAGAGTAATCGTCTGCATTCCCTCGGGTGTTACCGACGTAGAGCGCAGAGCAGTTGAGGACGCAGTGCGCCGTGCAGGAGTAAAGCAGGTTGAGCTTATCGAGGAGCCTATGGCTGCGGCGATCGGCGCAGGACTTCCCGTTCAGCGTCCGGAGGGATCAATGGTCGTCGATATCGGCGGCGGCACATCTGAGGTAGCTATCATTTCTCTTGACGACATAGTTACAGCCTGCTCGGTCCGTGTTGCAGGCGACAAGTTTGACGAATCAATCATTCAGTACGTAAAGAAAAAGTATAACCTTCTCATCGGTGAAAGAACCGCCGAGGAAATCAAGATCGGCATCGGCTCCGCGTACCCCTACGAGGGTGAGGGCAGCATGCAGATCAAGGGCAGAAACCTTATGGACGGTCTGCCGAAGGATATTGTCATCAGCGCTGCTGAAGTACGCGACGCTCTTGCAGATCCGCTTTCGGTTATCATCGAGGCTATCAAGACTACTCTTGAGCAGACGCCTCCGGAGCTTTCCGCTGATATTATTGACAACGGCATTATGCTTACAGGCGGCGGCGCGCTGCTTCGCGGACTGGAGCTTCTTATTGCACAGGAAACAAGCATGCCTGTGCATACTGCCGAGCGTCCGCTTGACTGTGTGGTTGACGGAACCGGCAAACGTCTGGACAGACTGAACGGCAGCAGAGCACGTTCACGCAGAAGATACTGATATTTCGGGCTCGGCAGGTGCTGAGCCCTGTTTTTGTCACGAGCTTACTGATACGGGGTGAAAAACATGAACAGAATTACATCCGGCAAGGGCTTCAAGGTGCTTATTACTATTGTGTGCATACTTCTGGTATTTGCACTTATTACTGCCGGCAACAGTACGGTTGGCGGACTTTTCCTCGACTTTGTTGTAACGCCGCTGCAGAAGGTGGCGGCACAGGCTCTTGGTCAGGTCGAAAGCAATGTTCCCGACACGAGAACAAAGGAAGAACTTGCAGAGGAAAACAGCCTCCTGCGCGATG
>ONAX01000091.1 GCA_900315875.1 uncultured Eubacteriales bacterium
GAATACTTTGAATACGAACCTGCCGACTTGCTGCTGTAGTTACTATATATCGCACCGAGAATATTTACGCCGCCGGCTTCAAGGTTCTTTGTTGCCTGCACAACGATATTCTTATCAGTCGAATTATGCTTGATTACGAATATTGCGCCGTCCATGTACTTTCCGAGCGCTGCTGCATCCGTTACAAGGAATACAGGCGGTGTATCGTAGATTACATAGTCGAACTTATCCTCAAGCTCAGCAACCAGTGTTCTCATGTTCGGGCTTGAAAGAAGCTCTGACGGGTTCGGCGGTATCGAGCCTGCTAGAAGGATGGACATCTTTGTACCGCTTACCTTATGCAGTACGCTTCCGAGTTCTACCTGACCTCTGAGCACGTTTGTAAGACCGTGGCTGTTGCGGTGGGAATCGATAAAGCGGTGAATCGTCGGGCGGCGAAGGTCGCATTCAACAAGGCACACGCTCTTGTTATAGCCCGAAAGAGTCAGTGAAAGGTTTACGGATATGTTTGTCTTTCCCTCATTTGCAAGGGTCGATGTTATCATGATATTCTTGCATTTCTGAGTTGCTCTCAGAAATTCGATATTCGTGCAGAGCATTTTATATGCCTCTACATAGTTAAAAGGAGCACTCGGATCGGCTATGCTGCAAAGGCTCTTTACAACGGGTTTATCCCTGCGCTGATTTCTTGATAATTTAAATTTAAACATTCTTGTTAAACTCCTTTTCATCAACTGACGGGATTATACCGAGAAGCGGTATATTCAGTGTTCTGGAGATATCGTCCTCCGTCTTGAAGGTATTGTTCGTGAATTCCCGAACGAATATTACTATCAGCGTAAGTACCAGACCGATAAGTCCTCCAATGAGAGCATATTTCTTTGTGCTCGGGCTCACGGGGGCGCCGTTATTTGCTATTCTGGATTCACTGATTACCTTAACCGAACCTGCCTCTACCTTATCCTTGATGATCTCAGGCGCTATCTTTATGATCTCCTCGATGATCTTCTGAGCATATTCGGGATCGGGGTGATCCATCGAAATCGTGATAACCTGAGTTGAATTTACCGTCGACACGGTGATAAGGCTCTTCAGCTTTTCATAGGACATATTAAGATTCAGCTCGTCTATTACAGGCTGCAGAACTGTATCCGATTTGATAATGATTGAATACACATCCGCTAGGCCCTGAGCTGCGTTCATTTCGCTTGTATTATAGGTCGTCGTTCCCTCTGCCTTATTGTTGACTATAAGAGTTGCGCTCGCCTGATACTGCTTAGTTATGAAAAAACTTGAATATACAAAAGCACCTGCAGCAAAAATAAGCGATACTATCAGAATTCCATTCAAATGTCCTCCTAAAAACCGCATTGATCCTAATATTCGTCATACCTGTTAATTATATCATCTGAATTTTTGATTGTCAATGTAATAACAATAGCAAAAACGTATATTTCAAGGAATAATAAAGTGAAAATTTTGGCGTTCCTGCTGTTTTATGTTATTTTACAGCAGATAGTCGTTTTTTTCTCATTTCGTAAATCTTCTTTTCTATTCTGTGGGAGTTCTTATCAAGAGGAATTGAGATAGCAAGATAAAGTCCCAGGCATATTACCACAAGAACGACGAGAATAAAAATCAGTCTGTAATCAAAGGCTGCAAGGCTGAATACATTGAAGCCAAAGAAATTTCTGAAAAACAGTATTCCGCTCCAAAGTCCGACATTCATCAGAATGAACAGAACAGTTCTGATCACATTGAACGGGCGCGAAATACGGAAAAGAAGCATCATGGAAACCGAAGATAGAACACAAACGCTGAGCGTGGAATACTGATCCGGTGAAAGGCTGAAAATTCCGGTAGCAATGACGCACATTACTATTCCAAGCACGACCGTAATACCGGACGCGACAGAATTTTTCAGAATATTAAAGAAGAATATTCCCTTTATCCGGTCCTTATTCGGCTCAAGAGCAAGTATCAGTGAAGGGATACCGATAGTAAAGGCATTTATCAGTGTGTACTGAATCGGGATGATCGGATATTTTATCGAAATGAAAATAAACAGAACCGCAAGCAGAACTGAAAAGATTGTTTTCGACATGAAAAGGGTTGCGGAACGCTGTATATTGTTTATTGAACGTCTGCCCTCTGCCACAACCTGCGGCATTGAGGCAAAGTTTGAATCAAGCAGCACCAGCTGCGAAACACTGCGCGCTGCATCACTTCCGGACGCCATTGCTATTGAGCAGTCCGCTTCCTTGAGAGCGAGAACGTCGTTTACACCGTCGCCGGTCATTGCAACAGTATGCCCCTGCTTTTGCAGAGCGGTAACGAATTTTTTCTTCTGCGCTGGGGTAACTCTTCCGAAAACCGTGTACTTTTTCATTGCCTCCTCAATATCCTCATCGGTAACGAGGGTAGTGGCATCAACATAGTTTTCGCTGTTTTTGACTCCTGCGCGCTTTGCAACATTCGAAACTGTGACAGGGTTATCGCCGGAAATAATTCTTACGTCAACATCCTGCTCCGCAAAATACTGCAGCGTGCGCGGAGCTTCGGCACGTATCTTGTCATTCAGAAGGGCAAGACCGATAACCTTCAGATCCTTCGGAATTTCACCGTTTTCAAGCGGTGAATCAGAATGTGCCACAGTAATCGTGCGGTACTGCTTTGAATAATCATCGAGCATTTTACGAAGGTCGTCGGGTATCTCATTGAGAATGAATTCCGCAGCACCCATTACAAATGTTCCGCTGCCTTCAAAATCAGCGCCCGACCATTTTTTCTCAGAGGAGAACGGAACCTTATGCACGGCAGCAAAACCGCTTTGCTTGCCGTATTTTGCAAGCAGAGCTTCAAACGTCGCGTTCGTATCATCAAGTGCAGACACAAGGCTTGAAAGAGCAAGATCGATGCTTTCCTTTTCATTATCGCCGTATGCAACAACATCGGCTACCTCCATGCAGCCTTCAGTTATTGTACCTGTTTTATCAAGGCAAAGAACATCTACTCTTGCAAGTGTTTCTATGCAATAAAGCTCCTGAACAAGGACCTTATACTTTGACAGTCTGATAACGCCAACCGCAAGAACAGTACTTGAAAGAAGCATAAGTCCCTCGGGGATAATACTTGTCATAGATGCAACGGTTGAAACGATGATTTCCTGCAGGTGGGTTGAAACCGAGCCGAAAACAGTCGGAACAACAATGCTTGCATCAAACGGTACAAAATACTGGCGTACAAAAAGCAGGACGGACAGAGGAAAAATAACGAAAGTCAGGAAATGGATTATTCCGTTGAGGGTTTTCATGATCTCGGAATTGACCTTTTTGACATACTTTGCCTGAGCGGATATCTTGGAAGCGTAATTATCACCGGCAACATGCTCAACACGGGCACGGCATTTTCCGCTTACGACAAAGCTGCCCGAAAGGATGGTATCCCCTGCCTCTTTTTTAATTGCGTCCGATTCGCCGGTAAGAAGGGATTCATTGACCTCGATGGTACCGGATTTGACGATACAGTCAACGGGTATCTGGCTGCCCTGTGAAAATTCAAGAATATCATCGAGAACGATATCCTCAACACCGAGGGAGGTCTGTTTTCCGTCGCGAACGGCGCTGACCTTTGTTGCAGAAACTATCGAAAGCTTATCGATGGTTTTTTTTGCCCTTATTTCCTGGATAATACCAATAGTGGTATTGAAAAACATTACGCCGAGAAAAAGCATATTCTTATAGGATCCGACAAAGAAAACCAAAAGACCGAGAACAACATTCAGAACGTTAAAAAGCGTCAGCATATTATCCTTGAAAATCCGGCCTATAGTTTTTGTAGTAGGCTGAGTATTTTTATTATACAATTCCTGCTTCATCCGGTCTGCAACCTGTTTACTTGTCAGACCGGTATCTGTATCCGGATCGAACCGCTCAACATTTGCAGCATCGACTACAGCTTTTTTCTTTTTGCTCATTTTTGTTTCTCCTTATGAAAATAGCTTTCACACTCCTGAAAAGTGCACCGCACACATTCCCATTTTAATCATCAAATATTATATAATTAAATCCCCTTTCTGTCAAGCCACAACCCACTCCGCGGCGCAGACACAACCCACTCCGCGGCGCAGAGCCTGTGCTCCCTGTTCGCGACAGTCGCTCAGCTCCGCTTCGCTCTGAGTGCGAACCGTAAGCTAACTGATCGCGGGCGTGGTTTTGTAGCAGAACGAAAATGTCAAATGAAGCGCACTTGGGGTGACGTTCCCGGCTCTCCATTCTTAGTGCAATCCGTAAGCTTACTGATCGCGGTCGCGGTTTTGTAGCAGAACTATCCTTTATTTTATAGACCCGGATTTCGTTTTGTTATTTCTGCGTATCGAAATCCCATTGATTGTTTAACTGAATTTGGGGAGCAATTATTCATGATTAACCAGTTACCAAAACGGTATACAAAAGACTGAAAAAACAAAAGCCGGCGCACCGACGCCGACCCTGTTAACTGGTTATTCTGACAGAAAAAATGTCAATGATGTCCTGTTGCTTTTTTATACTTCCTTCGGAAAACTATAAACAGTATTATTGAAACAACTGCAAATATCGCCGCAAAAATATAAAACTGAGCAAACATTGATGAAAAATATGATACAAAAAGATTATACAATGCTCTTGTTGCAATGTTGACCTTTGTTATATATCCCGATGCAAAAACGATCGTCGGAATCACAGCAAGGCAAAGCGTAGCTGTGATTGTTGAATAGCAAAGATAGCGGTAACGTCTGTGCTTGTATTCATTCGTAAAAAATATGATGCAGATAATAACAGCTGCAAACAACGCAAGACCGCCGATTGAAACGGAAAGTGGCGTATCATATTTGTATATGAAATTGGCAAATGTCGAGAAAAACGGAATAGTAACAGTATTCACATAAATGGATGTTGCACTGTCCACAAGATATTCCACATTTTCTTCCTTGACGCTGTCAGGATTAAGACCCTTTTCCGCAACATACTCATCAATTGCAGCATTCAGATCCTGCTTGAACTGAGTTGTATCAACAAGCGTATTGCTGCCCGAATAGAATGCGGTAATATAGTCATTTTCAATTTTTATAATATCAATCTTATCAACGAAGCCGTCCACAAATTCATCCGTAAGACCGCTTGCATGACCAAGGTTCTTCAGCTCGCCCCTAAGCTCATCGCGCACCATTGCATAATAGCCCTCTGATGACATAGCACTGAGCATAAAATCGCGTGAAAAAACAGTCAGTTTCGCTATACATGCAAGAGACATAAAAAACAGTGTGCAGGCGAGAACAAATGACAGAAAAGAATAGAGAATCGGCTTTACTGTCGAACGCTTTTTACTTTTAGACATATTCACACCTCTCAGCTGTTTTTATCAATAATGGGACCTGAAACGAGCTTTCCGTAAACAAAGCAGCGGTATGGAGTAAGACCAAGCTCATCGAACGGATAACAGGTATACATAATCAGGTTTTCATAATTGGCAGCAAGATCATATGCTGAAGTATCCGTTGCCTTTTTAACCTGAATATCTGTTATTTCGTACTGATAGTTGCCGTAGCTTGTACGTATCTTGACGATCTGTCCCTTTTTTGCATATTTAAGGCCGTTGAAGTATGTATTGTTATGTCCCGCAATTAGAATCGTTTTGCCATATCCGGGAACGAAGCTTCCGTTGTAAATACCGACGCCGTTATTCAGCTCGACATTGCCGTCGCCAAAGAACAGTTTGTCGTTGATCTGGCAGTCCTCGATAATAAGCTCACCGAACTGCTCCCCTACTTTCGGATATTTTATTGAAGAAATCGCAACCGTTTCCTGACCACCGGATGAACCGCCTTCGTAGCTTGACTCTGCAACCGGTACGAAAATGTTGTTATATTGCTCGGAAAAATCCATTTCCGTATCGGAGAAAAACATGCTCGCAACGGAAATGAGAGTAGATGCTGACATCATTATATAAAGGAAACAGGAGCCTAAAATGATGACAGAAAAGATAATGGGAAGAATTATAAAATTCTTCCCATTATAGGATGATCGGTGATCGCTGTGATGCTTAGGCATCAGTGCGCTCCTTCTTAGAGGTGCTGATAAGATATACTCCTGCGCCTGTTACGAGGAGAACGCCAAGACCTGCTACGAATGCTACGCTCTGAACGTCTGCACCGGTTGTCTTGATTACGCCGCCGTTGCCGCCT
>ONAX01000008.1 GCA_900315875.1 uncultured Eubacteriales bacterium
CCGGACTTGCCACACTGCTCGCCGTTAATGTTTTCAACGATAAATCCGCTGTACTTGAAGATGATAAGCAGCAGAAGATCAATTGCTATCGCTGCTGCCGTAAAAATCTTGTCGGTCCCCTTTCCCCTGTTCTTTTCAATCATAAGAGCACAGAACCAGTTGAGCAGGGCGCTGAATACCAGCATTACTACCCACACAGGCTCACCCCATGCATAGAAAACGAGGGAGGCAACAATCAGCACTGCATTCTTGTGCTGAATCTTTTTACAGAGGTAGTAAGCAAGAAATACTACCGCAAGAAAAAGATAAATAAAGTAAAGTGACGAAAAAACCATTATATTCTCCCCATAATCTTCATTTCTTTTCAGATACTACAAAGTAATTCTACTCCATTTAAGGGATAATAGCAAGAATTTTGAAGCTATTAATTTATTACAGTTTTGTAAAAGGGATCATGCATCCTTTTCTCCGATAAGCTTCTTATAAACACGTTCGCAGCAGTTCTTATCGCTGAATGCGAAGGTTCTGTTAATACGCTCAAGATACTTTTCCTTCATGCTGCAGCCGTTTTCCATATAGCCGATAATTGTATCAATGGTGGAATCAAGATCATATTCGCATTCGCCGAAGCCGTCGCGCTCGTAATCGAAGTAGCCGGCAGTGTAGGAATGTTCTCCGCTGAAGAATGCTTCCTTGTCAAACTGAGCGTATACGATAGGCTTTCTCAGATATGCAAAGTCAAAAGCAACGCTTGAATAGTCGGTAAGCATAAGATCTGTTTCTGCGAATATCTCACGGTAGGTCTTTGCTGTCTCAAAGAAAAGAACATCCTCATGCTTGTCGAACATATCAAGATAGGGCTCGATGTTCGGATGCGGCTTGTAGCAAATGGTATAGCCGTACTTCTTGGCAGCGGAAATAAGGCGCTCGCTGTTAAGAAGAGAGTTGTAGAAACGGTAGTATTCGCTGTCCTTGAAGTCGTCACGGATAATCCATATTCCGGTGACGGGGTCAGGCTTGACCATGAGGGATTTTCTCCATGTCGGCATGATGGTTATGTATTTCTTTTCGTCATTATAGAGCAGGTCGTTTCTCGGCATACCCGTAAGCCAAACTCTGTCGGGTGTGTAGAAATAGTTATAGTCGAACACGGACTGATATTCCTGGTTTGTCGTCACAACAAAGCCGTACATATTTCTGTTGTAGAGGTTAAGCCAGGTTGAAATGTCATCCTTGGTTACGCCGTGCTGCAGGAATACAAAACGCATTTTGCACAGCATGTCACGGTAATATATATTGCCTCCGAGAAGAGGATTTACAACAGGGTTGTTGCCCTGTGAGGAAATAACATAGGATGAGAGCAGGTGATAGATCTTGTGCTTTTTGGAATTGGTCGAGATAGTCTTGCCTATCTTTGCCATTCTCTTGCCCTCTTCGCTGTTCTTGTCTATTACGAAATAAGGCTTTATTTTCTTGTTCTTTACTGTCTGCAGGTACTTGAAAAGTGCCTCACCGTTGTCGTCTCCGCGGTTAACACGGTCGGAAATAAGCCATATTTCCTTGCGCATAAAGGGCTTTATGAAAGCGCAGAGGATTCTTGCGAGGAATGCATGCTTTGCATAATCGTCACCTATGCGCGAAAGTGTGCGCAGATAACGTCTTTCTGCTTTTCTCTTGTCACCCTTTGAAGCCTTTTTAATTACGATTGCGGAATCCGGCTTAGAATATGTCATAATGCGATGGTCATTGTAGTAGTAGCAGTCGGGAACATTTGACGCAAGGGGTGAGAATTTGCCGAAGCGCAGATTCTTCCTCTTTACCACATCGCCGTCGTTAACACTGTATATTTCAATGCTGCACTGCTTAACGCCGGAAAGATCCAGCTCAAATGCAAAGGACATACCGGGGTAGATGTTTTCTCCCCAGAGCTCTGTATCGTAGTAATGACCAATATCCTCAGCTTCAATCTTCGTTTTGCCGTCAACAAGGGCATAAACGGAAAAATCCTTTCTGTCGCAGCCGACGAACTTTATCCTGCCGATAATGCGCACCCTGTTTTCGGAAAGCTCGACAAATTCTATGCTTGTCGGGTTTTCAGCCATATCGCACAGTCTTGTTGTACCGAAATACATACGCTTTCCGAACTTTGTTCTTATAAAGCGCTTCTTTCCGTTGTACTTTATGTTGTAGATCATATGCTTGTGTGAAAGAAAAAATCCGCAGTTATTAATTACATTGTCGTCGATAATATCAATAACTTTCTTGAACCACTGCTTATATTCATCAACGCTCATTGCGGGGGCAAAAATTCCCTCGGCGCCGTGGGCTGTAAGCGTCCATGCAAGCATCATAAGCACATTGTACTGCACAAATGCAGGAACAAAGCCATATTTATCCTTGCTGCGTTCCAGTGTCTTATCAACAAATCCATAGAAAAGCTGCTCAAGCTGATCCTTGCTGTGGCGCATATCCTCATAAAAGCTGAACGCAGGCGCAGCGCCGGCATACTGTGCAACAGAAGCCGCCGGATCACGCAGAATATGCAGATACTGCGACGACTCTGCGCGGCGGAGCATCAGGTCACATTCAAATACAGAGGCGTTGTCAAGCTCCTCATTCATTTCAACGGGCATATCGGTGCTGAAAAAGCAGTTTGTCAGGAAAATAAAGGGAACGGTATATTTTTCGTTGAGATCACATACTGAAGGCTTTGCGCGGAAGCAGCGGTCAATTTCGGTTTCGACAAGATTAGTGCCGTCGGCATTGCACATAAGAGATGAAAAGCTGCAGCCGTTTTTCTCAAGATATGTCTTTGCAAATGCAAGCGCATTGTTCCTGTATGCTGCACCGCACTGCATGAAGGAAACGTATCTGCCCTGCGCATTCTTCATTGCGGCTGCATATGCCTTTGCCTCGGTTGCATATGCGTCCTTTTCAACCAGTACGGGCAGTTCTTTGTTCAGTCTGCTGTCGATAAAAGCAGAGCAGTCGAATTCAGTGCTTCTTACCATGATAATCTGAACGTCGCCGTCTGTATACGCCTTGTCACCGATAATGCTGTCAAAGGTAACTTCGGCGCTTTCGTTATTCAGATATATTACAACTGTGAAAAAGGGTTTGTTTGAGCTCATTGAAACTATCCTCTCTTTTTTAACTTTTTGCTTTTTCAAGTGACTTCGCTATCTTTCCGTCAACAAACGATACGAGCCGGTTGAAGCCCAGATATTTTTTGCCAAGCTCCAGCAAAACCGAAATAGCAAGTGATATTGCCAGAACAACTAGTGAAACCAGTGCAAAATGGCGGAAGGAATATACAAAGTCCGCAAGTATATAAAGTCTTACGAATGTATGCAGCAGGAAAATATTCATGGAATGCTTTCCGATAAAGGCAAGTATCTGCCGCAGTACGGGTATTCCGGTTATGAATTCGTAGCAGTAATAGATAACGTATGCCGGAATAATATTATCCGTCAGCTCATATGCAGCTTCCGAGCGTCCGCTCTTTGTCAGCATCACGCGGACAAAATAAAGACCTGCGAGAACACCTGTAAGCACAACAAATTTAATAAGCTTGCTGATAATTCTATTTTTTGTTATGGTAAAAGCCTTTGCCCTCGCAAGAAGGTCATATTCGGCACATACAAGCCCCAGTGCCGCAGCAAAGAACCAATGTGTGATGTTGGTTTTGTTATCAGCTTCAAGCTGTACGCAGAAGCTGACTATTCTCGGCACGAAGACCACAAACAGAAGCAGCAGAGCCGGTCCGTATTTTTTCATCATCCTTGCCGCAAACGGAAGGAATATGATAATAAACAGTGCGAGGGTCATATACCACCACGTACCGCAAAGCGTCGGCGTACGGAACAGGTAAGCAAGTCCGCTCATATCAATTAGCATGTCATACACGCCGCGGGCTATTCCCTTTGAGAAATAAATCGAAATCGGCCGCTGGTTATAAATCAGATTAATGATGAATGCCAGCACATAGATAAGCCAGAAGCCTGCCATAAGCTTGAAGCTTCTGCGGAAAAGGTAATCCTCATACTGCTTTTTCTGCAGCTTGTATTCCGGGGAATACTTCTTAAGCGAAATTGCCAGACCGTAACCCGACAGAAAAACGTACATTCCCACGCATATCTTCATAAATGACGACAGCGTAACGATGAATGACTGGGAAAACGGTGTGAAAAGCACGTCATATTTATCGAATCTGTCCGTTGACAGGAAGCCGTGGTGCTGTATCATCAGCATAATGGCAATTCCTTTTACGGCAAGTGTATCGTTCTTGTCAAATTTCATGCCTGCCCCTGACCCTCCTTTTTCTCAAAGCCCGAGCGCTCAGGCAGAATAGAATCGAAGCATGCGTTTATCTGCTGTTTTTTTGCCTCGAAATCTGTTGTACGGACATTGTCATTTATGCAAATCAGCGTCATTTTCTGCTGTTTAATGGCGTCGCAGATTTTAGTCAGGTTTTCATCCTTGACGTGGTACACCTCGCCGAACTTAGGCGAGCGGGTTTCGTACTCGCCCTTGCACATCTGCCAGTATTTCATAAGCCACTGGTTGACATTGGACTGGGTGCGGAATTTATCCGAGCAGGTCTTGTCGAGAACGTCCGGATATTTTTCCCAGACTTCGCAGAATGTGCTTTTCAGGAATGAGGACGGCAGATGGTCATAGTGAAAACCGGGGAACCAGTCCCAGTTGCTGAGCATTGCCGTTTTTATGTTAATGCGCAGACCGTTTTTCGGGCTGAACCATTTTTTGAAATCGCGTCGGCGTATAGCCTTGGAATTCGGGAATTCGGTATTGATGACCTCAAGGTTGGATCCGTTGAAATGTCCTGCGCTGTCCTTGCCGAAGAAAATACAGTTAAGTCCGAAGGTGACGCAAGGCAGTCCGCCGCGGAAGAAATCCTCCGGTTTTGAGGGACGGATAATGAATGTATCGTCATTGAAATAAACAAAATGCTCCGCAAGCCCCTCTATGCGGTGCATATTAAGCTCTATTGCGTGAGAAGAAAACGTTGGAAGATATTTTTCGGGTATATAGTCCGTATGCTTTACGATATTGAGCTTAGGATTTGACGTATCCAGCCACGGCGGCAGGTGTCCCCAGGTTATGAAATGAATACGGTTGACCCATGGAGCAAATTTTTCCACGCCGCGAAACCAGTACTGCAGGTTGTCCCAGTCGCGGTAACGCTCCGGAGCGTCGCTCTGCGGCATACCGGACGGGTCGTATTTTGCTTTTTCAGCTCTCCACTGCGGATCGTTTCCATCGACCCACGGAATAACAAAATCGATCTTCTCCACGCTTAAACCTCCGTGAATAGTTTAAATACTAAAGGATTTCGCCCTCTTCTGAGAAGGCTTGTGCGAAACTCTAAAATTATTTCAGCGAATTGATTGCTTCAAAATTACGGCGACAATTGTCCGTATCATAAAGGTCAAAGAATTCGTCGTGACGGCGGCTGTACTTTTCAGGGTTTGCAAATCCGGTGCGTACCGCTTCGGACAAAACATCAAAGACCTCGTCTCCCGTTTCGCATACGGGTCCGAAGCCATCCTTACGGTAGTCAAAATAACCCTCGGGGTACTGTCCCCGTCGGAAATCCTCGTAGTCGAACTGGTAATATACCAGGGGTTTGTTCATATATGCGAAATCCATTGCTATGCTCGAATAATCGGTAATCAGAAATGCGGATTCCTTCAGAAGCTTCTGCACGTCATATTTCGGAAAGCTTGCAATGACTATATTGCTGTCGGTTATTTCAAAATGGTCAAGATATTTCTGCATATCCCTGTGGGGATAGAAAACAAGCGTCAGACCATTGCTTTCAAGAAAACTTTTCAGCCTTTCGCTGCCGAGAAATTCGTTCCAGCAGCGGAAATAGGTGGTCTTTTTGAAATCGCGCACATCCTCTATTTCGTAGGATGCCGAGGTCGGCGTTGCTATCCAGCTGCGCCACGTTGGCATCAGAAGTATCTGACGGGGCTTTACGGTAAAATCATGCAGTCTGTCAAAGCGGCACAGCCCCAGTTCGCGGACGCTGCCGTCAGGATAGCCGTATGTATCGCTGATAAATCGCCATTCCCTTTCGGTACTTGTGACAAACATGGTCATTTTTGTGTTTTCATAATGCAGCCATGGCATATCGTCCTTGATTATGCCGTGCTGCAGGAATATCCTTGTGTTTTTCAGGATTCCCTTTGTTTCGAGAACATTCGTGACTGCCGCATTCGGCTTGCCGCCCTTCTGGGAACTTATATTATACTTTGCCGAAAGATACAGCACCCAGTGTCGCAGGCTGCCGTAGTTTACGGTCTTACCGACTTTTTCAACCTTTTTCCTGTCGGGAGAATTCTTTCCTATGGCGTAAACCGCGTCAATTTCCGGATGTTCTTCACAGATGTACCGGAAAAGATGCCATCCGTTGTCACGTGCCTCATTCCTGTTGTCACAGATAAGCCACAGCTCACGGCGTGACAGACGATAGAAAAGGGAGACAGGCAGTGCGATAAGAAACAGGAAAATATGTCCGACATCAGACGGACGTACCCGTTGAAGCTTCTGGAAAAATGTTTCCTTCACTGCGTTCTCCCCCCTTTTTGATTATTCAGAATAGCGTAATATATAATATTACAGAACGTCGGGCATTTCCTTGCGCAGGCGGTTGTAGTTGTAAATACCGAATATGATAACAAAGGCAAACTCGAGCAGGAAAATGCCGTTTTCCCACATCGGGTGGAAGCTGCCCTCAAAGAACCACTCGTGCGTGATAAGCGCCTTACGGTAGCCGTTTGCAAAGAAGGTTATCGGATTTGCGATAAGCACCCATTTAAGAAGGTCGCTGTCGAGAGTATAGGAATTATACGTGATACCGGAAAGCCAGAACAGACCGGACATTACGGTTGTTATGAGGTTTGAAAAGTCCTTGCTGAATGCGCTCATCGGAGCTATCGACCACAGAAGCGCCAGATAGAAAAAGAACATCAGCGGCGCATAGATAAGTATCTGCAGACAGTGAAGAGTCGGCATTACGCCGGACAGGGTCAGATACAAAAAGCTCAGCGAAAACAGAAATATGTGAATGTAGAATTTAGACAGCGTGGTGTAGGTCATGATTACGGACACTGGGAAGGAAACCTTCGTTACAAACTGTCTGTTATCGCGGATGGATTTTGAGCCGCGGTTGATGGCGTCGCTCATAAAGAACCACGGAACGAAGCCTATCATAAGGAAGGTGAAAAACGGCACTCCCATTTCAAGCCTGTCGCCGTTACGGATGCCTATAGTAAAGGCAAACCAGTACACAAAAAGCTGGAACGTCGGCTTTACGACTGCCCACAGCGGTCCGAGTGCCGCACCTTTATAGGTTTTGATCAGATCCTGCTTTGCAAGCATGACGGTCTGTTTGCCGAAGCCCTTGTGCTCTCCGGGGATACGCATGATACCCTCCAGGATACGGCGCAGCAGACCCGGCTTTTTTTCTTTTATTTCAGCTTTTGCCTCTGCCATTAGCATTAACCTCCGTGCTTTCTGTATTTTTTCTTACACATTCTTTGACATTTTCGATTTCCCTTTGCGCTGATCCTGTCAGCCTGCTCTTCCAGAACGGCATTCTGAAAAGTCCCGTAAGCGTGCCGATGCCGTAGATGATATGCAGCGCAAAAAACACAAGCGGCAGCAAAGCAAGCCACGCGCTTTTCTTTTCTGCGGTAATGAGTGCACCGACTGACATAAGCAGGTCGGCGCCGGCGTAAGCGGCCCCCAGCAGCGCAAGCCCCAGCCACAGCCACGGCATACCGCACAGCGAGCCGATTATTCCTGCCGCAATGCAGATAAGTATCGCGCTGACAAAGCAGAAGGGCACAAAGTGGAAAATCGAAAGACATTCAGGACATACCCCGACCGTCAGCCCTATCCAGAGTCCGTTGCCGAATTTCTGTTTCAGCATGCCGGACAGCGTCGGGCGTATATTCTGATAGGAAATTATATCATCGCTGCAGCAAATCATATAGCCGCTACGGCGTATACGGTAGTGCAGCTCGTTATCCTCCGTGCGTCCGAGGTCGGTATTGAACCCGCCGACCTTTTCAAAGACCTCCCGTCTGTATGCGCCGTGAAAAAGCGAAGACACATAACGTCTGCCGCTGCTTTTCCTGCGGTAATCCGCAATTGACGAACCGAACATGGAGCTTTCCGCTGTAAGCAGCATTTCACGGTAAGGCGTTGGCTGCTCTATTCTGGATGGTCTCGCGCCGCCGCAGACATATTCTCCGGAGGCGATAAGCTTCATGTTATTTTCGGTGAAATCCGCAGGAACCGAAGCGTGGGCGTCTATACGGATAATGACATCCCCAACCGCGGCTGATATTGCCTTGTTCCAGCCTGACGCCTGTGAACGCGCAGGGTTATCAAGCAGCTGAACGGACATATATTCGTTTTCGTGCTGTGCTGCAAATTCACTGAAAACCTCAGCGGTATTGTCGGTTGATGCGCTGTTGACAAAAACAAGCTCCGTCTTATCCTTGGGGTACGTCTGCAGGGCTATATCGCCGAGCAGCTTCGGTAGTGAGCTCTGCTCATTGTAGGCTATGATACACAGTGAAACCGTCATAAATACACTTTCCTGATTATAATAGAATAATACTAATATATTATAAATTCATAAACGTTCTTTGTCAATCAATTAGGATTATTTTCGGAATGATAACTACGGCGGGGATGAAATTACGAAAATTATTGGCTATATTTGCGCGAAAAAGAAAAACATTCCCCGAAGGGAATGTCAATTGCTGTTAATATCGGTTGTCCACTGCAGAAAATCCTCCAGTGAAATGACATTTTTGTTAAGCGCCAGAAGCCTGTCGTTATAGCGGTCAACTGTACTGCTTGCAACGCCGACAAGGTAGCTCAGGATTTCCCGGTCGATAAGATCATCGCTGAAGCAGGTGCTGAGTCTGAAATACAGCGACCCGTTCGACATATCGAGATCAAAGGAACCATTGAGAATATTATTATTTACCGCGGCAACAGCGATTGCAGTGTTAATGATGTTTTTATCCTTTATGTTGAACGAAAAAGGAGAAATCAGGGTAATTATGCCCGCAGACGGAATAATGCTCAGAATAAATGTCATGGGGATATCGTCACCGTTAATTATATAACGGAATTTAAGCTCCTCGTCGTTTTTACCGTAATTTCTTATGCCCACATCCGGCAGCATTTCGTCTATTTTTTCATAAAGCCTGACAGCAAGCTCTTCTCTTTCGTTTTCGTCCAATTCAGCTTCCTCCTTTTCAGGAAATTCATATATATCATAACTGAATTATAGCTTAATCCGACCTTCCTGTCAACCCATCGCAACGTCTCAAAGTCCGGTTGACATCGGGAAGGAAAAATTATATAATACAGTCAGAAATGCTTTTATTATAATCATTCCGGGGAGATGGTCTGCAGTGAATAACGGTAATCAGAGTCCGCGCCGCGCAGGTCCTTTGCAACAGGGCTGCGTATCCATTTTCGGTATAATCATTGCGCTTGCGATTGTCGGCGGAATATTTTATGTGATATTTTTCCAGTCCTGGGTATTTGATATTTTCACTTCGCACAGGGACTATCCGCGCACAGGCTACTACTATTATGAGCCGGATTACTACTACTATCAGGACGGCACCTGGTACATATATGATGACTACTACGGCTGGCTCAGGACCAGACCCGACAGCTACCTTCGTGAGCATTACGACATCTACTACTACGGCGACGCATACGATCACGGCTACGGCTTCTACGACGGGGATTACAACAATTACGGTTACTACGATGATTATTACGGCGATACATACGAAGGCTACTACGACTAAAGCATAAAGGAGGTACTCTTATGAGCAACCAGTGTCCATTCTGCCATTCGCCGCTTGGTGATAATGACAAATTCTGCACAAACTGCGGCGCACCCAACTCCTCTTACATAGAAAACACCGGCGAAGCTTCGCCTGAAAATGACGGCTCGTATTATGCTGAAAATACCAACACAGGTGACAACTTTTCCTTCTCGTCAGGCAACAGACCGAGAACCATAGAGGAATTAAAGGAATGGGCGCAGGCAAAGAACCTTCCGCTTCAGGATATGCGATTTTTCATCGGGGAAAACTATATGTCTCCGAGAGCATTCGGTATTTATAGAGAAGGCGATCAGTTCATAGTGTACAAAAACAAATCCGACGGCTCTCGGGCTGTACGCTACAAGGGCAAGGATGAAGCTTATGCAGTCGGTGAATTGTACGACAAAATGCGCGATGAAATAAAGAAACGCAAGGGCAGCGCAGGAAACAGGAGCGCCAATTATCGTTCCGGCTCGTCCGACAGCTCCGGCAATTACGGAAATTCTTCTGCTCAGAACAACGGAAAAAAGAAGATGAGTACCGCTAAAGCGATATTGATCCTCGCAGGTATATTTATTGCTGTGCAATTCGTCTTTCCGTTACTGGTGTCAACCCTTTTCAGTGGGTTTGACAACTGGCTTGAATCAGAAAAGTCCCCCTCCAACGGGTATTATTATTACAACGACGATTATTATTACTGTCAGAACGGCGACTGGTATGAATATGATGACCGTGACAATGAATGGGAAAGCTTCAGCCCCAACACTGATTTTCTAAATAATTACAACTCTTACTATTACAGCTACAATTACAACAACAGTTACGGCATACAGGATTTCGGCAACAGTCCGTATTATCAGGAGCCGATCTATAACAATAATGACAATGATAATAATTATGATAATGACGACGATTACGACTACACCTGGGATAACAACGATACATGGGATGCGGGCGGAACCGACTGGGATAGTGATTGGTAAAAATCTATAAAATATTTAAAAATATATTGCATTTGTTGTTCATGTGTGCTATAATTAGGAGGTTGTTCTATAAGAACAGCCTCATTTTAATGCACGAAAGGAATTATCATCAATGTATTGGGTAAACGAATCTGTATTCTATCATATCTATCCGCTGGGTTTCTGCGGCGCGCCGAGGATCAACGACGGCAAACTGAACTACCGTCTTGACAAGGTTATCGACTTCATTCCCCACCTCAAGGAAATGAACGTCAACGCTGTATATTTCGGACCTGTTTTCATGTCCACCACCCACGGCTATGATACAGACGATTATTATCATATAGACAACCGCCTCGGTGACAACGACAGCTTCGCACATATCTGCGAAAAGCTGCATGAAAACGGCATCCGCGTCGTCCTCGACGGTGTTTTCAATCACGTAGGCCGCGGCTTCTGGGCATTCAGAGATATCCGCGAAAAGGGGCAGGCTTCCCCCTACTGTTCATGGTTCCAGAACCTCAACTTCGGCGGAAACAGCCCCTGGGGCGATCCGTTCTGGTATGAGGGCTGGGAAGGCAATTACGACCTTGTAAAGCTCAACCTCCGTCACCCGGATGTAAAGCGCCACATTTTCGACGCTGTAGCAATGTGGATGGACAAATTCCATATAGACGGTCTGCGCCTTGACGTTGCATACTGCATGGATCAGGATTTCCTGCGCGAGCTCAAGCATTTCTGCAAGGGCAGAAACGACCAGTTCTGGCTCATGGGCGAGATAATCCACGGCGACTATGCGCGTCTTGCAAATCCGGATCTTCTTGATTCCTGCACTAACTACGAATGCTACAAGGGTATTTATTCCTCGCACAACGACCACAACTATTTTGAAATTGCACACTCTCTCAACCGTCAGTTTGCAAACGGCGGCATCTACCACAATATCTACACCTACAATTTTGTAGATAACCATGACGTAAACCGTATTGCGAGCACAATTAAGGAAAAAGCCAATATAAAGAACTGTTTTTCAACCGAATTTTTCATGCCCGGCGTACCGAGCGTGTACTACGGCAGCGAATGGGGAATCCCCGGCATGAAGAACAACACAGACCACGACTATCCCCTGCGTCCGTGCGTTAACGTAAGCGATATCCAGGACAACGAGCTGTACCGTCATGTGTGCAGACTGGGTGCTGTTCGCAGAAAGTACAAGGCTCTCAAATACGGCAGCTTTGACAACACAGTAATCCGCAATGAGCAGCTTGTTTTCAGACGCCGCTTTGAGGACGAAACCGTGTATATTGCACTGAATCTTTCCGACAGCGATTTCGAGCTTGGCTTCAACACCGACGGCGGTGCAAAGCTGTACGATGTTTTCGACGGAAAGACAGTATTTGACTTAAACGGCAATTATGCAAACATCAGCATTCCTGCTCACGGAACAAGGGTTCTTGTTCTCACCGGCGGTGATGCCCCGGAATATCCGGATGAAATGCAGATTACCGAAGCTGTACCGGCAGCAGAGGAGCCGGCAGCTCCGGCAGAGGAGATCAAGCCCCTGCCCGCTGTAGGCGAGCCAGGACGTTACCGCCATTTCAAGGGCAACGAATATGAATTTATCTGCCTTGCAAAGGACAGCGAAACCAGTGAGGAGCTTGTAATCTACAAGGATGTTAATTCCGACAAGATATGGGCAAGACCGTCGGCAATCTTCTATCAGTATGTAGATGTAGACGGCAAGCTGGTTCCGAGATTTGAAAAGATAGTTTGATAATATTTCAGACAGAGCTGTAGTATAAACAAAACCTTTCCGCCCGGTTGCTGCCGCACAGCGACCGGGCATTTCGTTATAGTCAGCGTATTATTTCTGCTGACACTATATTTTCTGACAGAAAAAACGTCGGTGATTATTCACCGGCGTTTTTGTATTTGTATAGTTTATTAAATTATTCTTCTTCATCAACAACGAGAGTTGCGGAGCCGTAAGCCTTCAGCGGATTTCCGTTTTCGTCACGCTCAAGTGTGTATCTTACATAGAACGGTATACGTCCGACGGTCAGCGGCATGATCTGCTCGAAGCTGTCAATTTCGCCGCGCTCAAGCTTTTTCATTACATCGCGGTACATATCCGCATAATCCGGAGTGAAAATACCGCTTTCAATAACAGGCTCCGGATAGTTCTGTACAATCGGAGGAACGTTCAGATCACGCATACACCTGAAGCACGGACGCATGATCTTCGTATCCAGGTCAACCTCCCACGAATAAACGTTTGCATGCTCACTTGCGAAGCGCATGCGGCGTTCACTTTCTAACACTTCATCGAACCTGCGCTTTTCTGCGGTTATGTTCTGCACCATAGCATAGAACAGATACTGGTGGTCGGTTTTTCCTATCATCCGAATAAAGCTGCGTATGCAGATATCATCCTCGCCGCAGGTCTTCGAGCAGACCTTGCGCCAGGTTTCGCATGTTTCCTCATCATTTGAGGAGATAGCACGCTCCAGTGCATCCTTGTAAATCTGACGGTTCTTATCGTCCATTCCGAGAAACGGATCTGTATCGAGAATCTCCTGCTCTATCATATTCATGCCGATCTCGCGGACATATTTTTTATTGAATCGCAGTATTTCAACCTTGCCGTTACTGTATGTATAAATGACCGCACCGCCGACAAAGTTATTGAATATCAGGGTTTCCATCGAGGACGGATCCCAGAATTTCCCTGCATCCATCGCACTTATCAGGTCGAGGGCGGGTGTCAGCGGTTCATGTCCCAGCTGGTTTATTTTCTCGAGGTATTCCTCTTCCTTTACAGGCTTCGAATACAGATATCCCTGGATATATTTGCAGCCGATGCTTTTCATGTAGTCAGCCTGCTCGAGCTTTTCAACACCCTCTGCAATAATAGGTGTGCCGAGCCATTTAGCCATCTGGACAATCGCGCTTATTATCGTGCCGCCGCGACCGCCTATATCACCGCTGAGAAAACGCATATCAAGCTTTATCACATCAACAGCCAGGTCCTTGAGGACATTAAGGGAAGAATAACCGCTGCCGAAATCGTCCATTTCAACCATATAGCCGTATTCATGCAGCTGCCTGAGCACGCTGGAAACAAGCTCCATTCCGCCTATAGCCGAAGTTTCGGTTACTTCAACATGCAGAAATTTGACCGGAACATCATACTTTACACGGATTTTCTCTATCTCATCAACATAGTTTTTTCTGTAAATATCATATCTCGACATATTCACAGACACTGGAACCGGTGTAATGTTTACATTAAGACAGCGCCGCAGGAAGCTGCAGACGGATTCAAAAACAGCGAGGTCCGCGCGATAGATCAGGTCATTCTTTTCAAGTACGGGGATAAAGTCGGAGGGATACTGCATACCGTAAACGGGGTGCGACCAGCGCATAAGTGCCTCTGCGCCGATCATTCTTCCGGTGGAATGGTTGATTTTTGGTTGGTAGGTTACGAAGATGTGTCCGAAGCGAACTGCATCGTCAAAGCATGCAAGAAGTTCCTGTTCATTCATTTGTTTGTTCATATGTTCCACACTCCCTTTTATCGCAGAAACGTTCATAGGAATCGGCAATGTTTATAAGAAATAATTATATATTATCAACTATAATAGCATATTTTGTGTTTATAGTCAATTGTCATATTGTTCACTTTAAGTATTTTTAAGTTCAACCGCTAAAACGGGGTATTGTAATTCTCGCAATTTTGGAATATAATGATAGGTGGATTATTGTATTATTTTGAAAAGAGGCACAATATATGGATAACAGAATCAGTAATTTTCTTTCAGGTCTTAACGGCAAAACGATCGCTCTTTGCGGCATCGGAGGCAGCCACCTGCCGCTGATAAAACTCTTCACAAAGTATGGAGCGCACGTTATCGCATGCGATAAGCGCGATATGGACGCTCTCGGCGAAAACGGAGCCCTTGCACAGAAGTACGGCGCAGAGCTTCGTCTGGGCGAAAACTACCTTCAGGGCCTTGACGCTGATATTATTCTGCGCACACCCGGAATGCGCTTTTTCACTCCGGAGCTTAACGAAGCGCGCAGAAACGGAATCGTCGTCACTGCGGAAATGGAGCTTTTCTTCGAGCTTTGTCCCTGCAAGATAATCGCCGTTACCGGAAGCGACGGAAAAACCACAACTACAACTATCATTTCAGAGCTGCTTAAGGCTGAGGGCAGAAATGTGCACCTCGGCGGAAATATCGGCAAACCGCTGCTGCCGGAAATAGAATCCGTCAGCCCGGACGACATAGCTGTTGTTGAGCTTTCGAGCTTCCAGCTTATTTCCATGCGCCAGAGCCCGGATATTGCAGTTGTAACAAACCTTGCACCGAACCACCTTGACATACACAAGGATATGCAGGAATATATCGACGCCAAGAAAAACATTGTTCTTCACCAGAGCGCCTTCGGACGCGCCGTGCTGAACCTGGACAACGATATATCCTCATCCTTCAGCGAAATAACAAGAGGTCAGACCGTATTCTTCTCCAGAAAGGCTAAGCCCTCCTCGGGCGCTTACCTGAGAGATGACGGAATGATTGTTATGAACGATTACGGAAAGGAAACCGAAATCATGCCCGCAAGCGAAATAAAGATTCCGGGCCTTCATAACATTGAAAACTACCTTGCAGCTATCAGCGCTGTCTGGGGAATCGTTGACGTCAAGACCATTATAAACGTTGCAAAGACCTTCGGCGGAGTTGAACACAGAGCTGAGCTTGTGCGCGAGCTGGACGGCGTTCGCTATTATAACGACGCTATCGGCACCAGCCCGACACGAACCGTAAAGGGCATGCTTTCGCTTTTCGATCAGAAGCTTATCCTCATTGCCGGCGGTTACGACAAGCACCTTTCATATGACGAAATGGGTCAGGTAGTTCCGGATACGGTAAAGCTGCTTATACTCTTCGGCGCAACCGCCGACAAGATAGAGCAGGCAACCAGAAATGCCGCAGCCTACAGCGAGGGCAACCCTGTTATCATCCGTGTGCAGAACATGGAAGAGGCAGTAGACACCGCACGCAAAAACGCAGCTGCAGGCGATATAGTAGCAATGTCACCTGCAAGCGCGAGCTTTGATATGTACAAAAACTTTGCAGAAAAGGGACTGCATTTCAAGCGAATAGTAAACGATCTTAAATGATCTTCGGAGGACATGATGGAAACTATAGAAATTCTGAAAACTCTCTGCGCCGGACACGGCATTTCCGGCTTTGAGCACGAGCTGCACGATACGATCTGTACCCTGCTGCCGTGGTGCAGCATTACGCAGAAAAGCACCGGAACCGTAATTGCGACCTTCGGCGACGATGAAGCGGAGAAAAAGATAATGCTCGACGCTCACCTTGACCGCATCGGTATGATAGTAACATATATTGACGATTCCGGCTTTCTGAAATGTGCGAATGTCGGCGGTCTTGACCTGCGCGCGCTGCCAAGCTCCACCGTTACTGTAAACGGACGTGAGCCTATCCTTGGCGTAATCTGCACAAAGCCGCCCCACCTTGCATCCGACGCAGAAACCGATAAGGATAGCATTTGGGTGGATACCGGTTTGCCCGAAAACCGTGTGCGCGAGCTCGTACAGCAGGGCGACAGCGTAATCATCGAAAGTCGCTTTGCACAGCTCCTCGGCGACAGAGTAAGCTGTGCTGCTCTTGATAACCGTGCAGGCTGCGCTGCTCTTATTAAATGCGCAGAGCTGCTGCGCGGAAAGAACCTGCCATGCAGAGTTTCGCTTGTATTCTCCTCACAGGAAGAAACTAACGAAAGCGGAGCCGCAGCATCCGCCTTTTCCGTAGCCCCGAATGAAGCAATAGTCGTAGACGTAGGTTTTGCGGAGCAGGACGGCGTCCCGAAGGGCAAAAGCGGAAAGCTCGGCAACGGTGTCATTATAAGCATTGCCCCCACTCTTTCAAGAAAAATGACGGACACTCTCATTACCCTTGCGGGAGAAATGAACATCAGCACCTCCTTTGAGGTTGACGGCGGCGCAACCGGAACAAATGCGGATAAAATCGCAGTTACCGGAAGCGGTATCCCCTGTGCGGTAGTAAGCATTCCCGTCAAGAACATGCATACCCAGACTGAAACGGCGTCCATAGGAGATATTAATGCCTGTGCCGCACTGCTTGCACGATATATTCAGGAGGAGGGACAATCAAATGGCTGATATGCTGCTTCTGGAGAGGCTTTGCCGCGCAAACGGGATATCCGGCGACGAGGGCGCTGTGCGCGACATTATTCTGGATGAAATAATTTCCTACGCCGATGAAATAAACATAGACCCTCTCGGAAATCTTCTATTATTCAAAAAGGGTGCAAACACCCCGGCAAACCGACTGATGATTTCGGCTCACATGGACGAAGTGGGCTTCATTGTAACACATATCTGCGACGACGGTCTGCTGAAAATAGAAACTGTCGGTGGAATCAACAACAGCGCTGTATTCGCAAAGCAGGTTCTTGTCGGAAAAAATGCTATTCCAGGCTCTGTGTGCAGCGCGCCCATTCACCTTGTAAGCAATGAACAGCGCAAGAAATATCCACCCTGCAGCGAGCTTACGGTGGATATCGGGGCTGCCGACAAGGAGGAGGCGCTGAAATACGTCCGTCCCGGCGACAGTGTTGTATTCGACAGCGTATACGAAAACAAGAACGGCAGGATAATCGGCAAAGCGCTGGATGACCGCTTTGGCTGTCTTGTGCTTATCGGAATGATAAAGAGTGATCTGCCGTACGACATGCATTTTGCCTTCTGCGTTCAGGAGGAGGTCGGTCTGCGCGGTTCAACGGCTGCTGCATATACCATCGCCCCTGACTGCGCAATAGTAATAGAGGCTACTACCGCTGCGGACATACCAGGTTCGGAAAACGAGCAAAAGGTGTGCTGCGTGGGGGGCGGAGCCGTGGTTTCATTCATGGACCGCTCCACAATATATGACAGAAAGCTTTATGATCTTGCGTTTTCTCTGGCAAAGGAGAATGACATCCCAGTTCAGACGAAAAGTGTAATTGCAGGCGGAAACGACGCCGGAGCAATACATAAAAGCCGCGGCGGAGTGCGCACAGCAGCTGTATCCGTGCCTTGCCGCTATCTGCATTCATCCTCAGGTCTTATAAGCACCGACGACGCAAATGCCGTCGAAGCTCTTGTGCGCCGGCTCGCAGAGGCTGTTGCAGCAGGATGATAAGACTTGTAGACAATGACCTTTCCGGCGCAGAGCTCAGACGCATATGCAGTGCTGATGATATCTGCGCGTGCCGCATCGGCAGTCTTTTTGAAAGCTACGGCCGGCATGAATCCCTTGCCCGTTTCTGGACAGGCCGGGATGAAAACGATAATGCATTTGCCACAGCGCTTTACTGCTCAAATGCCTGCATTTACTGCACAGGCAGCGTTATTTCTGACGAAATTGCAGATTTTATTAATGTCCTGTCCCCGAAAACAATATTTTCCCGACAGGATACCTGTCTTTCCGGCAGCACTCAGCTGTCGCTGATGTCGCTGAAAGGAAAGCGCACGCCACCGATAACCTCACAGGCAGAGATTTTCAGCGGCTACTGTGATGTACCCACGAGGGAGATATATGCACTGCTGCAAAGCTGCCGCTGCGAGGATATAGGCGACATCCCATATAATGATTTTGCATCCGAGCTGCTGCATTTTCAGCGCTTCGGTAATTCTTTCTGCAGTATTGTCAGAGATGGCGGCGCCGTCGTTTCATTTGCAATGGTGCAGTTTATAACCCGTTCGTGTGCTGTTATCGGAGCAGTATGTACGGCTCCCGGCAGCCGAAGGATGGGATACGGCAGTCTTTGCGTCAGCGCTCTGACAAATGCGCTGCAGGACAGGACAATATACATTGTCCGAAATCCCGACAGAAACAGAAGCTTTTACAGAAATCTCGGCTTTTCGGACGACGGCAGCGTGTATTCGGCAATACCATGACGACGCATTCTGCCCGCGTTATAGCGTAGTTTCTATGCATGAAGTATGACCGCCTCATAAAAGACTCACACGGCAAGCCGCAACTCACGAACAGGATGGTGCCCTTATGACAAGAGACGAACTGAAGCTGTACATTTTCGAAACCTACAGCACGTCCCCTGATATGCCCTGGCCCGACAGCCCGGAGGACGAGGTATTCCGCCACAGCTCGAACAGAAAATGGTTTGCCCTATGCATGAGGATACCCAAAAGATATTTAGGTCTGTCCGGAGACGAACGGACAGATGTACTCAATATGAAATGCGATCCTCTAATGACCGGATCGCTGCTTGGCAGGGAGGGCTTTTTCCCTGCATATCACATGAATAAGGATAAGTGGATCTCAGCAGTTATCAGCGACGCTGACGAAGAACTGCTGAAAACGGTGCTGGATATGAGCTTTGAGCTTACTGCACCGAAAATAAAAAGGAAAAGAAAAGACAACCAAGGAGAATAAGATGGAATCTGAATTTTTTGACATATCCCCTGAAATACTCAGCCTTGCCGACAAGGCTCTGGAAATGACTAAACCTGTTTTTGAGGAAATCGACAGCATTACGCGCCACAACCAGCTGAAGATGCTGAAGGCGTTTCAGGATGCAAGAGTCAGCGAAAGCTGCTTTGCCGCGTCCACAGGCTACGGCTACGGCGACAGGGGACGCGAAGCCCTCGACAGCATTTTTGCCCAGGTACTTGACACCGAGGACGCACTTGTGCGCCACAATTTTGCAAGCGGCACTCATACGCTGACGGTCGCTCTTTTCGGAGTTATGCGCCCGGGAGATACAATGGTAAGCGTAACCGGTGCGCCTTATGATACGCTGCAGGGCGTTATCGGGATGGGTGACAAAAAAAGCAGCGGCAGCCTGAAGGAATTCGGGGTCAACTACAAGCAGCTTGATCTTCTGCCTGACGGCAGAGTTGATATTGAGGGCATGAAGAACGTAATCACGCCCGACACTAAAATGGTATATATTCAGCGTTCGAGGGGCTACAGTCTCCGTCCGACGCTGCTTATCGATGATATAAAGGAAATATCCGCAGCCGCAAGGGCACTTGCACCGGACTGTATCGTTATGCTCGACAACTGCTACGGTGAATTTGTCGAACGCGAAGCTCCCGGAAAATACGTTGACCTTATGGCAGGCTCACTTATCAAGAACCCCGGCGGCGGTATCGCTCCTACAGGCGGATATATTGCCGGAAAGGCTTCTCTTGTTGAGGACTGCTCCTACAGACTGACCACTCCCGGAACGGGAAAGGAAATCGGCTGCACGCTGAACCAGTCAAGAGAGCTTTTCATGGGTGCCTTCAGTGCTCCGCACGTTACCGGCGAGGCTCTGAAAACCGCTGTATTCACTTCAGCGCTTTTCGAGCTTTCAGGCTTTGAGGTCACTCCACGCTACAACGAGCGCAGGGGCGATATAATCCAGGCTCTGTGCCTTGAAACCGCAGACAGGCTTGTCGCCTTCTGTCAGGGTATACAGGCGGCCTCCCCTATCGATTCCTTCGTAACCCCCGAGCCGTGGGATATGCCGGGTTACGACAGCAAGGTCATTATGGCGGCAGGCGCATTCACACTCGGCTCTTCAATAGAGCTTTCCGCTGACGCTCCGCTTCGGGAACCCTTTGCCGTATGGATGCAGGGCGGCCTTAATTTCCACAGCGGAATGACTGCTGCACTGCTTGCGGCAGAAAAAATGAAAAACCTATGAAAAAGGACATATCGCTGCGCTATGCGGCGCTGTCACTTGCTGCAGCGGCGCTGTACCTTGCAGCCGCCGCCACTATGTCAGGTCTGTGCTATTCTATGCAGCAGTCCGGCACTATCGGCTATTATGCAGCAGCCGGACTGACTACTGTCGTCAGCGGCAGCATACCGTCCGTTTTTCTTCTGCTTGCCGGCTGCAGTCCGCAATGGCGCGCAAACGGAAATGCCGCCGGTGCTCCGGCGACTTTTTTGTATATAGCAGCCGGAGCGGCGCTTTGCACAGGACTTGACATACTTGTGTCCCTGCTTTCCGGTGCCCCGGCTGATACACGTATTACTGCAAATATTCCGCTCGCAATTATTACTCTGGCGCTGCTTCCCGCAGCAGCAGAAGAGCTGCTTTTCCGCGGCTTTATTCTGCACTCGCTGCGACAATACGGGGATGTGTTTGCGGTTATTATCAGTTCAGTTTTATTTGCGGCAGTTCATCTGAATCCTGCTGCGGCTATACTGGCGTTTCTGTCAGGTATGGTGCTCGGCTTTATAAGGATAAAAACCGGACGACTTATTTCCTCGGTCCTGACGCATTTCATCATCAACAGCGCCGCAATAATAATCAGCGCAATTTGTTAATGTCACCGGAGTTGATAATATGAACGACGACGAAAAATTCATGAAGCTTGCCATTCTGCAGGCAAAAAAGGCATATGAGCTTGGCGAGGTTCCCATCGGCGCAATAATTGTGCGTGACGGAGAGGTCGTCGGAGAGGGCTACAACCGCCGCGAAACCGGCAAAAATGCCCTGTACCATGCCGAGCTTGAAGCCATAGACGACGCGTGCCGCAGGCTTGGCGGCTGGCGGCTGTGGCAGTGCGAAATGTATGTCACGCTTGAGCCATGTCCCATGTGCGCAGGAGCTGTTATCAATTCAAGGCTGCGCAGGATAGTCTACGGCTGCAGCGATGCAAAAGCAGGCTCTGTCGGCTCCGTAACAAACCTTTTCGACCTGCCATATAATCACAGGCCGGAGGTAGTAAGCGGAGTACTGGCGGACGAATGCTCGGCTATGCTGTCACAGTTTTTCAAAGAGCTGAGAGAAAGGAAGCGAAACACGACATGACGGAGCTTCTGATACTTGCGGTGTGCCTTGCGGCATCTGCACTGATAATTACCCTCGGTCTTGTCATAATGCGCCGCATGAAGAAAAAGCCCGGAGCAGTGATAAAAATCATTTACTGCGTTTTTGTCTGTCTGCTTGTCTTTTCAGGCGGAACGTTTGTTTATCTTAGTATATACTACAAAGCCACCGACAGAGCCGTCGCCGCACTGTCAGGCAGCGATAATGTCAAGGTCACAAGCTCAGAGGACGGCTATTTATTTGACGGCAGCGGAAAGGATACACTGCTGATTTTCTACCCCGGCGCAAAGGTAGAAAGCGAAGCCTACGCTCCTCTGATGAATTCGATTGCTGAAAGCGGCGTTGACTGCTTTCTTCTGACCATGCCTTTTCACCTGGCTATTCTGGATATCAACGCAGCAGACAGGGTAATAGAGTCACACCGATATGAACATATAATAGTGTCCGGTCATTCACTGGGAGGGACAGCTGCATCATACTGGGCAAGCCAAAGCAGCAAAGCCGATGCAATCGTTCTTCTGGCTTCATTTCCGTCATCCGCGCTTGCTGACAGCATGCGTCTGCTGTCGGTTTACGGCAGCGAGGACGGTGTTCTGGTCAAAAGCCAGTATGAAGGATCCCGGCAGTATTTTCCGGAAAACAGCCGGGAGCTGGTAATTGAGGGCGGAAATCACGCCGGCTTCGGTGATTACGGATTTCAGTCAGGCGACAAAGAAGCACTGATTTCTGCAGAAAAACAGCAGCAGATCACCGCAGAAGCCGTTTCACAGCTTGCAAGTGAGCTTCAGAGCTCCAAGTCAAAATAATTAGACCCGAAAGGAAGAATAACATTGGGCAAGGAAACCAAAACGAATGCTATGCGCAGACTTGATGCGCTTAAAATACCATATAAGGAACATTATTACACCGCCTCCGGTGCGCTCTCCGGAACAGAGGTCGCATCCGAGCTGCACGAGGACCCGTCGCTTGTTTTCAAAACCCTTGTAACAGCAGGAAAAAGCGGAGCGCACTATGTTTTCGTAATACCCGTAGAGCGGGAGCTTGACCTGAAGAAGGCTGCTTCTGTTGTGGGGGAAAAATCTGTTGCCATGGTAAAATCCAAGGAGCTGCTGCCGCTGACGGGATATGTTCACGGCGGCTGCTCGCCCATAGGTATGAAAAAGTTTTTCCGCACCACAATAGATATTAGCGCCGAAGGACTTGACAGGATTTTTTTCAGCGGCGGCAGAATAGGCTTTCAGATAGAGCTTGACCCGAAGCTGCTGAAAAATGTAATTGAATTTGAATATGCGCAGCTGACATAAATGCGGCTGAAAAACCACAGAAAAGGAGAATCACAATGCTTGAACATCTCAAAACGGCCGAAGAGGTACTGCAGCAGGTAAGCGGCGCCGTTCTCGGCAAGGACGACCAGATAAAAACAATAATGGCAGCCTTCCTTGCCGGAGGGCACGTTCTGCTTGAGGATATTCCCGGCGTCGGAAAAACCACGCTCGCGATGTCATTTGCAGGCGCTATGGGTCTGAACTGCAAAAGAGTACAGTTCACCCCTGACGTAATGCCCTCGGATCTTACTGGCTTTTCTGTATACAGCCGCGAAAACGACAAATTTGTCTACCAGGAGGGTGCAGTTTTCTGCAATCTTCTGCTGGCGGATGAAATCAACCGTACCTCCCCGAAAACGCAGTCTGCTCTGCTGGAGGTAATGGAGGAACGCAAGGTATCTGTCGAGGGCGTTACCCGCGAGGTACCCTCCCCGTTCCTTGTAATAGCAACGCAGAACCCTCTGGGTTCAATCGGAACACAGGCTCTGCCGGAGGCTCAGACTGACCGTTTCATGGTAAATCTGTCTCTGGGCTATCCGGACGAAAAAAGCGAGCTTGAAATAGCCCGCACCGTCGGAAAATATTCCCGTACCGAGTCAGTGCATGCAGTATGCACGCCGGAAATATTCTGCGAAATGCAGGACGATATCCACAATATCTTCATCAAGGACGAGATATATAATTATATTCTGCAGCTTGTCTGCGCAACGAGAAATCACGATTATATCGAGCACGGTGCCAGTCCCCGTGCCACAATATCAATGGTCAGGATGTCCAAGGCATACGCGTGGCTTTGCGGACGCGGCTATGTAATACCTTCCGACGTACAGACTCTGCTGCCGGGCGTTCTGCGCCACAGGATAAGCCTGAGCGCCACCGCAAAAATGAACGGTGCCGGCCGCGACGACGTTATCGCAAGCATTATCAAAAACGTCCGCACGCCTTATATGGGAGCCGGAAAATGAAAAAGATCGCCGCTTTTCTTCTGATATTTGCGACCTGGTATTTCGCCGGAATGAACCGTCATGCGCCGATGATGGCAACTATGCTGTGTGCACTGCTGGTCATTGTCGTTTCCTTTGTACTTTCGCGTGCGCTGCGCGGAAAAATAGACGCCGATATTCCGGCGCAAAAGACATTTGCCTTCAAGGATGCTCAGACGCCCTTTGTTTTCCATATTCAAAACAGAAGCCGGCTGCCGGTCAATCATTTCCGTCTGAGCTTTTCAATGAAATACCGCTCGCAGAAAAAACGCATATACAAACGCCTTTACGGCAGCGCAGCAGGGAAAAACGATAAAGAGAGCAGTATGTCCGAATTCTATTTCACAGCCCCGTACTGCGGACTGATTGACGTTTCCCTGCACAGAATACGTGTCTATGACTATTTCCGGTTGTTTTCCACTTCAAAAAAGCTGCACTATGACAGTGCGCAGATATATGTGCTGCCATTCCCGAAAAATGTGAAAATTGATATTCCCTATCTGCTGACCGCCGTCGGCGAGCCTAACGCTCAGGTAACATCCGATGCCGGCGGAGATGATTTCAGCGAAATCCGACTTATCCGTGAATACCGCGACGGCGACCTTATGCGGCACATACACCGCAATTACAGTGCGCGCTCCGGAAAGCTCTGGATCAAGGAATATTACCGCGACAACGACAGAAAGATTAACGTATACCTGAACACATCATCCAAACAGCCGCTGTCCGCCGATTTACTTGACGCTTACTACGAGCTTGTCAGCTCAGTTCTGACATCCTGCGTAAAATACGGACTTTCAATGCGTATCAACTGGCTTGACGCCGAAAGCGGCCAGGCACGCGAATATGAGCTTCGCTGCTCGGACGACGTTTCCGCTCTGCTTGCAAAGCTGTACTGCACCAATACTGCCTGCAGTCCCGAAGCATTTGCCGCCGTTTTCGGGGATACCGACAGCGGTATGGTCCTTTCCGCATCGCTGCAGTGGATATTCGGCGGTGTGCCGGTTTTCACCTTTGACAAGAAAACTCTTTCTGCTCAGCTCGAATCAAGAGTTTTCGTTCTTGGGAGGTGACCGGCTTGCTTAAAAATATTAAGATTTCGACAGTCAAAAACCGCATTTCCCTTAAGGACAGGCAGGAGGCGGAAAAGAAACGCAAGAAGATGTCCTCATCCCCTCTGCTGCTTATCCTGTACCTTATAGGCATTGTCGGAATGATGTATGCCTTTGTAGAATCAGGAGTAATGGCATTTCCGATGTTCGTTGCGGTCACTTCATTTACTGTAGTGCTGACATCGGTTCTTTGGTTTTTCTACTTTTACCGCAATAAACAGTTTTATGTAGTCATCGGCATTTACTGTGTTGTAGCCATGATGCTCGGAGCATGGCAGATACCATCCATGGCTAATGTATTCGAAAATGCAATTACTTCCGTATTTTTAGGCACAGGTAATTCAGGCGGAATAAGCTTCGGCATTCTGGCTTTGTTTGTTCTCGGAATAGTATTTGTCCTGTTTGCACTCGAATTCGTTCTTCGCAGACATGCAGTGCTGTTCTGCCTCGCCGGTGCACTGGTTATCGCAGGACCGCTACTGGAGCTGAAAATCGGTCCCGTAACCATTGTGGCAGTGGTAATATTCCAGTTCGGCTTCTATGTAGTAAACATGACAGATGCAAAGGCTAAAAAGTCCTTTGTAAACGGCAGCCGCGCAAAAGTTGCCGCAATAAGTACAACAGCTATTGCCGTTCTTTTCCTTATTGCCTTCATTCCTGCCTATATTCTGCAGGCTGCATTTGCAGATCCGCTGTACCTCGGCGTTTATCAGGCTGATGCTGTGCTGAAGGACGCAATGGATTATCTGACCGGGCAATACGGCAGCGACGGCATTAACGGAAGCGTCAGCCGCGGAAACCTCAGACAGACCGGAGAACCTGTAATTAATGTTCAGCTGACCCAGGCTTCCGGAAATATGCTTTATCTTCGCGGCTTTACAGGCTCGGAGTATTCCTCCGGCTACTGGAGTGAAGCATTGTACGGCTATTCTGAATATATCGATCTGAACTCTTCCGATTTCCATAAGGAATACGACGAAAACGGGAACATCTTTGTTACTCAGAACAGTGAAGGCCGGTATGATGAATATTCCGACTCGGATAGCTACCAGGCTCAGCTCATGCTGACACAAAGATATAAAAACCTTGTAATGAACATTGTTCTGAGCTATTTTGACGGCGTATCCCCGGAGGATCAGATATCCATCTACGGGGACGACGGCAGAGTGTTTGTTGACGGGGTTGATACAGATGGCTTCCAGCAGTTTATGATGTCCATAGAAGGTCCCCAGCTTTATTACCGTATAACCGCCTCCGATGATACAGAAAACGAAAATTTGCAGGCCGCAATGATCTCCCCGAAGGACAGCTCATACTTTGTGGATGAAATGGATGAACAAATATTCACTGACAAAGAATTCAAGCCCCGGGTGACACTAAAGAAAAACCCCGACGACGGAAACTATGATGAATTCTATGAGGTGAGCATGGAAGAGATGCTTTCCTCCTCGTACACGGGACCCGACTGGGGAAGCTATATATATTTCCTCGACAAGCACCCGGAAATAGCGGAGCTGCTGGATTTCCCGGAGGACGTGCTTACCACCCCTACCTCGGATATAACCAACGAGGTCATTACCGATACAGCCGCACTTTTTGAAACACCTACTAATATCAATATAACCCGGATTAATTCCTTTGCCTATTTTTACACCCCCTACGGGTGCAAATACGACCAGGCGGAGCTTTTGTCAAGGTTTTCAACCGGAAAGGCTGAAGGCAACGACTACGCAAACAGCTTCTTTGATCAGAATCAGTTAAATATGTCCGGCAAATGGAATGCTCAGCCTAACAGCAAATATGTTCGCGACAGCTACAAAAGCATTATTTCAGAAACGCTGACCCACTATAATACAACCGAACTGCCGAGACTTTCGGAGCTTTGCAGCAGCCAGTCACTTCCGAAGGATGTAAACGAGGTAACCACCTTTATCCTCTACACCCTGCAGAACAAGGCAAGGTATACCACCACTCCCGGCTCCGTTCCCTGGAACAAGGATGCACTGGAATACTTCCTTTTCGACAATCACAAGGGGTTCTGTGTGCACTATGCATCCACAGCCGTCAATATGTACCACATGTTCGGCATACCGGCGCGGTATGTTGCAGGCTTCGCTGTAGATACCTCGAAGGCGGAAAAAACGGATTCCTCACTTTATCCCTACGAGACAACCGTCACCGATTACAGCGCCCATGCGTGGGCGGAAATATTCCTTGACGATTACGGCTGGGTAGTGGTGGACGTAACTCCCGACCAGAACAACCGGATGCATGCCTTTTACCCAGGCTACGACGAAGAGGAAATGAACCGCATTATGGAAAAGCACGGCTGGACGTTTTCTGACAGTATAGACGCAGAAGTCGACGGCGGTGCAGGCGGCGCTGTGATAGGACAGAATATGAGCGCCTCCTTTGCGATACTTGCGCTGATTATTCCTTTGCTTATTCTGGCTGCGGTTCCGGCAGTATTCCTGATAAGGCGCAGCATATTGATAAAGAAGGGCAAAACCGAAAGCTGTCGCCGCTCCTTCGACAGAATGATAAGAGCGCTGCACTTTGCAGGGCTGCTCCGCGATAAAAACGGCTCGGAATACGGCTTTGCGGCAGAGCTGAGCGCAGCGGCACCATGCATTGAACCGTCCCTTGCCGAGGAGATAATGCAGATAATGGAAATGGATAATTTCTCCACTGACAGGGCTGACGAGCAGCAGGTTCAGACTGTGCGCAGCGCCCGTGAAATACTATGCACTGAGCTGTACAGAACTCTGCCATGGCACAAAAAGCTTATTTACAAATACGTGATGGCTCTGATTTAGCCATAGGGTGAACAAAAATGGAGAAAAAAATAACAGTACGCAGCAGGACACCCTGCAGCCCGTAAAGGCAAAAAATCCACATGACGCACTGAGGCGGAGACTGTTCAAGATGGTTTCCGTCGGCGTTGTGGATGATTTCATAAATACATTCTACGATATCATCAGCACCGCGGCGCTGATTCTGAACCTGACGGTCACGGTGCTGAATACCTATGAATATATGCGCACAAACTACGGCTATATCCTCGAAGGGATAGAAGCCGCAACGGTCGGCTTTTTCGCGCTTGATTACATTCTGCGACTATATACGGCGAATCTGCTGTATCCGAACCACGATGAACTGCGATCAGCGATAAAATACATGCTGTCCTTTTCCGGTATTGTGGATCTGTGGTCATTTCTGCCGTATTACCTGCCGACATTCTTCCCCGCTGGCGCAGCAGTATTCAATATGTTCCGCGTAGCGAGAATATTCCGGCTTTTCCGCATTAACGCCTATTATGATTCCCTGAATGTTATAACAGAGGTTCTGCTCAGGAAACGCCAGCAGATCATGTCGTCGTTTTTCATAATACTGGTGCTGATGCTTGCATCCTCGCTTTGCATGTACAGTATTGAAAATCCGGCGCAGCCGGAGGTGTTCACAAATGCCTTTTCAGGCATATGGTGGGCAGTATCCACACTTCTTACGGTGGGCTACGGTGATATTTACCCCATTACCACATCGGGAAAGATATTCGGAATTATAATTGCTTTCCTTGGCGTCGGAATTGTCGCCATACCTACCGGTATTATTTCCGCAGGCTTTGTTGAACAGTATTCACGCCTGCAGAACATCGGCAGCAAAGAAGACGAGGAAGTACACTTTATCAAGCTGCGTCTTGAAAAACACGACAAATGGGTAGGAAAACGCATTATCGATCTCAGCCTGCCATCCGGTATGATAGTAGCTCTTATACGCCGCAGCGATGAGGTAATTATTCCCCGTGGAAGCGTTCGGCTGGCTGAAAATGACACCGTAGTACTCGTTGCGGATTCAGTAAAGGACGACAAGCCTGTATTCATGCGCGAAGTAATCGTGCGCAGAGGACATCCCTGGAACGGGCAGCTTATACGGGACCTGAACATTTCCCGTCAGACCTTCATCGTCATGATCCGACGTGACGACAAATCCATGATACCTCGCGGAGACACAGTTCTTCACGAAAACGATTCCGTAATATTATATCCCAAAATGAGCTCAAGAATATTTGAAAGCGAAGCGGAAGAAGAAATCTGACCGCATAGTCTGCGGCGAATAATAATAATACCGCACGGTAAACGCTTTTCAGATGATGAAGCTCCTATTATCAAAAAAGCCGGTAAAGGAGGCATTACGGCTGTGAAAGACAAAAAATCACTGCGGCGCGATATTGCGCTTGTGGGCGTGATATTTTTAATAGGCGCAGCAGTCGCAGCAGCCGTGCTTCTGTTGTCAAAACCCGGCGGCAGCGTTGAAATCCGCCGTAACGGGCAGGTGCAGACTGTGCTTCCGCTTGAAAAGGACACCCGACTTGTGCTCAAGGACGAAAGCGGCAGCAACACACTCGTGATAGAAAACGGTCAGGCATGGATAGAACAGGCCGACTGTCCGGACGGGCTTTGCATGAAAACCGGAAAAATAAGCCGCACCGGACAGTCGATAATATGTCTGCCGCACAGGCTTTCCGTTGAAATAGTCGGGGAAACCTCCCCGTCGGACGTTGACGTAATTGTGAAATGATATGAAGAAAACACAGAAAGAAAAAACCAGTCTTGCCGTGCGAAGGGTAGCCATTTACGGGGTGCTCATCGCAATGGCGCTTGTACTCAGCTTTGCAGAATCTCAGCTTCCGGCATTTTTCGCATTTCCCGGAATGAAGCTGGGACTTACAAACATTGTCGTCGTGCTCGCACTGTACCGGCTCGGCAGCGGCAGTGCAATGGCGCTGAACCTTCTCAGAATTGCAGCGGCTTCCCTCCTTTTCGGAGGAATGTCCGCTTTTTTGTACAGCCTTGCAGGTGGAATGCTGTCGGCTATAGTCATGATACTTCTGCGCCGCTTCGGACATTTCTCCCCCATACCCGTAAGCATTGCAGGGGGAGTGTCGCATAACCTCGGTCAGATAATAGTAGCAATGCTTGTTATGAATACAGCATCCCTCGAAATGTATATGGCGGTGCTGTGGTTCACGGGAATGGCAAGCGGCACGCTTATCGGTCTGCTCGGCGGAGAGCTTGTGCGCCGTCTGCCCGAAAGCCTTTTCGGAAAGGATGAAAAAAAATGAAGAAATCTCGTCTTGCCGCGGCTTTAATGTCGGCACTTTTTCTTTTGCCCATAGCCTCCGGCTGCAATGAAAATGCGGAAAAGCACTCCACGCGCGAGCTTTTTGCAATGGATACCGTAATGTCCCTTTCAGCCTACGGAGAGCGGTGCGAAGAAGCCACCCTTGCCGCGGAGGAGGAAATCAAAAGGCTGGACGCTCTGCTGTCAACAGGCAGTTCCGACAGCGAAACAGGCAGGATAAACAGCGGCGAAACCGTTACCATGTCCGACGACACGGCTTCTCTTTTTTCGCGCTCTGTCGAGATTTATGAAATGACCGGCGGAGCATATGATATGTCTCTTTATCCGCTGACTGTACTATGGGGATTCTGCGGCGACAATCCTGCCGTACCGGATGAGGAAAGCATAAAAAAGACCATGCTGCTGTGCGGCAGCGACAAAATAAAATCCGACGGCAGCACGCTGACCCTTTCAGAAGGGCAGGGAATAGATTTCGGCGGTATTGCAAAGGGCTATACAAGCAGCCGCATTATGGAAATATTCAAAAGCTTCGGCTGCAGCGGCGGAATAGTTTCCCTCGGCGGAAATGTGCAGTGCTTCGGCACAAAGCCGGACGGCTCACTGTGGCGCTGCGGAATAGCAGACCCATCCTCCCCCGACGACGGAATGGCCGGGCTGCTAACGCTGACCGACCGCTCAGTAATTACCTCCGGCGGCTATCAGCGATATTTTGAGGAAGGTAACGTACGCTATCATCACATAATCGACCCATCCACGGGCCATCCGGCGAACAGCGGACTATCCTCCGTTACGGTCATTTCCGGGGACGCCGCCCTTGCAGACGGGCTTTCAACCGCTTGCTTCGTTATGGGCAAAGAAAAATCGCTTGCACTGCGGCGCGCAAGCGATGATAAATTTGAACTTGTTCTTATTTCAGATGACGGAGAAATAACCATAACCAAAGGCTTGAAAGACTGCTTTTCCTCTGACAGGGAATACAGTGTAGCAGAAGGGTAAGGAATTCGGGATTTAGTTTTTGCTGAAATCCGTCAGTATCAGACCTTCATTATGCTCAAGCGCCCATGTAATATTCCATTCGCTCGTAAACAGCAGAAGATGTCTGCCCTTCAGATCCTGAATCCGCTTTGTGTCGCTTGTCAGATTCAGCGTTTTAGGGTCGAGATCCTCATTTCCTATCCATCGGATAAGCTCATAGGACATATGCTCAAGAACGATATCGACATTGTATTCGTTATTCAGCCTGTATTCAAGCACTTCAAACTGGAGAACGCCGACAACGCCGACGATTACCTCCTCCATACCGCCGCCGAGGGTCTGGAAAATCTGTATTGCACCCTCCTGCGCTATCTGGGTAATACCCTTAACAAACTGCTTGCGCTTCATCGTATCCTTCAGACGCACCCTTGCAAAATGCTCCGGTGCAAATGTCGGTATTCCCTCGAAGCGCACTTTTTTTGACGGTGAACAGACAGTATCGCCTATTGAGAAGATACCCGGGTCAAATACGCCGATAATATCTCCGGCATATGCCTCGTCAATAACCTCTCTGTCCTGTGCCATGAGCTGCTGCGGCTGCGAAAGGCGCATTTTTTTGCCGCCCTGAACATGGAAAACCTCCATGGTTTTGTCATATCTTCCGGAGCAAATGCGCATGAATGCTATTCTGTCGCGGTGAGCCTTGTTCATGTTAGCCTGAATCTTGAAAACGAAGGCGGAAAAAGCCTCGTCAAAGGGATCGACCTCACCCTCGACTGTCTTTCTCGGCAGCGGCGGAGTGGTCATTCTCAGAAATTCCGCAAGAAAAGGCTCAACACCGAAATTCGTAAGAGCAGAGCCGAAGAATACCGGTGTCAGCTTACCGTGCTGAACCTCATCGAGATCGAATTCATCTCCGGCACCCTCCAGAAGCTCAATGTCGTCCCTGAGCGTCTGCGCCAGAGTTTCGCCCAGACGCTCGTCAAGCTCGGGAGAATCTGCGGTCAGCTCGTCCATCTCAACCTCTTTCTGACCGTTATTGGCAGTGAAGGCAAGTATCTCCTTTTTCTGAAAATCATAAACGCCCTTGAAATCCCGTCCGCAGCCTATAGGCCAGTTCATGGGGCAGGTATGGATACCGAGAACGTTTTCAATATCCTCCAGAAGCTCATAGGGGCTGCGCGCCTCTCTGTCCATCTTGTTAATGAATGTAAAAATCGGGATCCCGCGCATGGTGCAGACCTTGAAAAGCTTTCTTGTCTGCGCCTCAACACCCTTGGATGCGTCAATTACCATTACAGCAGAATCTGCAGCCATAAGCGTGCGGTATGTGTCCTCTGAAAAGTCCTGGTGACCGGGAGTGTCGATAATATTGATGCAGTATCCGCCGTAATTGAACTGCATTACAGAAGATGTAACGGAAATACCTCTTTGTTTTTCTATCTCCATCCAGTCAGAAACGGCGTGCTTGTCGGTCTTTTTACCCTTGACCGAGCCTGCAAGCTGAATTGTCCCGGTATAAAGCAGCAGCTTTTCCGTAAGTGTGGTTTTACCTGCGTCAGGGTGAGAGATAATTGCAAAGGTTCTGCGTTTCTCGATAAGTTCCTTAGTAGAAGCCAAAATAATTCCTCCGTTTTTCCTTTTTCCTTATAGTATATATTCAGGCGTAAAGCCTTACCTGTCGGTTGTATTCAGCCGTTCCTTTTAAGCCATAATCTCGGGTCAGCCGCGAGCAGAAGCGGGAAAATCTCCAGTCTGCCGAGCAGCATTGCGAATGTAAGCACAATTGTTGAAAAATCTGAATATCCGCTGTAGCTGAAGGCGGGTCCGATAGATCCGAAGCCCGGTCCGACGTTATTCACGCAGGACACAGCCGCAGTGATATTGGTCTGGAAGTCAAAGCCGTCGGCGCATATAAGTATAAATGCCAGTGCATTGAGCAGGATATAGGTTGCAAAATATGTGCTAACAGAGCGCAGCGTATCGTCGTCCACTGCCTTTCCCTCAAGCTTGACAGCAGAAACAGAACGCGGATGCAGCATGCGCTTGATTTCCTTCTGGATCTGCTTGACAAGCAGCATAACACGCGAAACCTTCAGTCCGCCTGCGGTAGAGCCTGCGCAACCGCCGATGAACATCAGCAGGAACAGAACGCCCTTTGCAAGCTGGGGCCAGCGGTCGAAATCTGCCGTGGAATAGCCCGTTGTAGAGCTTATTGACGCAACCTGGAACATCGCATGCCTTGCAGCGTCTCCGACATTGCCGTAAATCGGGTAAATGCAAACGCCGACAACTGCCGATGCAATAAAAACAATGCCGATGAACACCCACAGCTCATGATTTGTAATGAACGAGCGGAAGCGCCTTAGCAGCAGCATATAGTAAAGGTTGAAATTCAGGCTGAATACCAGCATGAATACAGTTATTACCCACTGGATATACGGGCTGTAGCTTTCGACGGAATCAGCCTTAATACCGAATCCGCCGGTGCCTGCCGTACCGAGCGAATAGACAATACTGTCAAAAAGGGGCATACCGCCCAGCAGCAGAAAGCCTGTTTCCAATACGGTAAGACACAGATATATTATGTACAGAATTTTAGCTGTATCCTTGATTTTCGGAACAATTTTTCCGATAATGGGTCCTGCCATTTCTGCGCGCATGATATGCATGCTTCTGCCGGTATTACTGGGCAGTATCGCCATCATAAGCACAAGTACACCCATACCGCCGATCCAGTGTGTAAAGCTTCGCCAGAACAGCAGTCCGTGGCTCATTTTTTCAACATCGGTCAGGATGGTTGCACCAGTAGTGGTAATACCGCTGACTGTTTCAAACACGGCATCCACATAATTCGGTATTTCTCCACTTATAAAATACGGCAGCGCTCCCACAAGGGAAACCAGCACCCATGCAAGAGATACCAGTGCAAAGCCTTCCTTGGCAAAATACACCCTCGTTTTTGGTTTCAGCACAAAGCTGAGAGTAAGACCCGGCACAGCTGCAATCAGCATTGTCATGGCAAATGCCTTTATACAGTGATGCTCTCCGTAAATAATAGATACCAGAAGTGGCAGCAGAAGGAGAAATGTCTCCAGCACAAGCAGCTGACCTACCCGGTACAGTACAAGTCGTCTGTTCATTTCACTTACCCTTATTTCACAATATCCGAAAGGTCTCCGAGACGTCTGTCAGACGCTACAACGATGACCCTGTCGTTTTGCATGATCTTGTCGTCACCTGTCGGAAGTATCGGTTTTCTGTCGCGGATAATGCCGGCTATAAGTATGTTATCTCTCAGCTGCAGTGTTTTCAGCGGTATGCCGCAGTGGGAGAAATCCGCACCAACAACAAATTCCAGCACCTCTGCCTTGCCGTCCATAATGTTATAAAGCGTTTCCACGCTGCTGCCGAGGGAGTTTTCCAGCGCTCTCGCATACTGAACCACCCTGTCGGATACCACCTTTCTTGGTGAGATCACGCTGTCCAGCCCGAGCTTTTCAGCCATATCGCTCAGCTCGTCGCGGTTTACCTTTGCAATGACCTTGGGCACCTTATGGGCGGATGCGAGCATTGACAGAAGGATATTTTCCTCATCCATTCCGGTCAGAGCTACGAAGGCGTCGAGGTTATCAAGTCCTTCCTCCATCAGAAGCTCCTGCTGGGCGCCGTCGCCGTGGATCACGATAGCCTTTGAAAGCTTTTTGGAAAGCTCTACGCATTTTTCGGGGTTGCGCTCAACAATCTTCACGCTGCAGCCGGCTCCTTCGAGAAGCTTTGAAAGGTAAAAGCCCAGTCTGCCGCCGCCGAGGATCATAATATTCTTCGACTGTCGCAGGTCATGTCCGAGGGAGCGCATAAGCTTCAGTATTTCAGCCGGAGCCGCAGTAAGTCCTATCTTATCTCCGGGGGCGAGCACAAAGCTGCCGGAGGGGATATATACTTCATTACCCCTCTGCACAACGCAGACGAGAAATTTTGCCTTGAACCTGCTTCTGATATTCATCAGCGGCACACCTGTCATCGGCGAGCCTTCACGCAGGATTATCTCAACGATTTCGAGGTTCGTCTGCGAGAATGTTTCGATTTTTGCGGCAGACGGAAGCTTGAAAACGTTATACATCTCTCTTGCGGCGAGCATTTCGGGATTTATTGCCATAGAAAGTCCGAGGTGCTGTTTGAGGAAGCCAAGGCTTTCCAGGTTATATTCGGGATTTCTGATTCTTGCTATGGTATGCTTAGAGCCAAGCTTCCTTGCGAGGAAACAGCAGAGCATATTAAGCTCATCCGAGGAAGTGGCGGCGATTATCAGCTCCGCTTCCCCAACGCCTGCCTCCTGAAGCACGGAGCAGTCTGTTCCGTTTCCGATAACGCCCATTACATCGTAGATATTGGTAATATTGGCTATAACGGAAGGATCGTTATCAATAACTGTAAGATCGTGTTCCTCCTCGACGAGTCTTGAAATAATCGTCGAGCCTATCTTTCCTGCACCGACAACTATAATATTCATATCTATCTCCATTCTGCAGCGCAAGCTGAATTACGGACAACCCCGTCCTCGCGCATAGATACACACAGTTACGTTGTATTATATCATAAATTTGAACCTTATTCAATCGCCGGAGGCGATTATTTTTCAAATTTATCAAACGTTCGCTCAGCCGTCGGATGAGGGAGCCGTGCGACCGAATCCGAATACGGCGTGCGGTTGTTATATCATAAATTTGAACCTTATTCAATCGCCGGAGGCGATTATTTTTCAAATTTATGCAGCGTGACGCCGCACCCGATTCGCGGCGCAGAGCCTGCGCTCCCTGTTCGCGACAATCGCTCAGCTCCGCTTCGCTCTGCAGCGTGACGCTGCACCCGATTCGCGTTTGTCGCTGCGCTTACGCTCCGCTCTGAGTACGAGCCGTAAGCTCACTGGTCGCGGTCTTAGTTTATAGTCAATTTGATTTTTTGTCATGGTAACGCTCTTTTGCGGTTTCAGGCTGACGTTTTTATTCGTCTGGTATGCACGGAATTTCTGACTTACGACGTTGAAGATATTTTTGAAAAAACAGCGCCCACGATCAAAGTATGAGCTTTCGGATGTAATAATAGGTTCATAACATTAACTACAGTCGCCCCATTAAAGTAAGCGAGCACGCCGTTTCGGCAGCGCAGCGGCATAGTATAGCCAATGAAGCGAGCACGCCGCTTGCGGCAGCGCAGCGTGGTCGACAGGGGTATTAAGGAAAAGGGGTTACAAAGGGGAAAAACCTTAAGAGGGCGCAGCCTTCT
>ONAX01000010.1 GCA_900315875.1 uncultured Eubacteriales bacterium
CCTCACGATGGACACCCTTGCCATCAGCTAACACTTCCTACTGCCAAGCGTGTAGCGGACTTTCACCGCCAAGTTACTGCCCATTTCGGGCAAACCAAATAATTATCCCCGATGTCACTTCATATGGCATCGGGGAAAAAATTAAGACAAAAAGGTGGGCATGAAATACGACTGTTCAGAAAAAAGAAACCGAAGTTAGAAAACCTCATGACAATAGACGGTATGCACGATCTCCACGGCAAATAAAAAAACGGTTGAGACTTCTATGAGCTTCAACCGTTATTTTTTTGGGAATATAATAATAAATTTCATCAAAAATAATACAGCCCCTGTTGGACACGAACTCATGCAAAATTAAGTTAGACTACTCTCGCTGTTTTCATTTTTTCTGACCGATAGATTTCCTTTTTAGAGAATAAAGAATAGTGAATAGTGAATAACGAATAATACAGATAAGTGACGCCCGAAGAGGTCAAGCCGAAGGCGCAGACCGATTCGCTGTCGGAACTTATGCAGCGACCGCAGGGAGTCGCAAACGCCCCAACGAGCTTCATTATAAATTATTCACTATTAATTGAGCCCCTGTACGTCAGTACAGGGGCGTTTATGACCCGGACGAGAATCGAACTCGTGTTACCGCCGTGAAAGGGCGGTGTCTTAACCGCTTGACCACCGGGCCGTATTGGTAGCGGTAGTGGGACTCGAACCTACGACACTCCGGGTATGAACCGAATGCTCTAGCCAACTGAGCTATACCGCCATATTTTTCCGCTGACTTAGCAGTCAGCTTTATTATTATATTATAAAAGAAAGTATTTGTCAAGCGTTTTTAAACTTTTTATTTATACTATTTGTATATTTTATTGATACTATACATTATATTTGAGATAGTTCTATTTCTTACAGCTTTACAAAATGTAATAACGCCCTTTTTTTATTTCTGAATAAACAATCAACAACTTTCAACAGCTTCTTGTTGAAAGTGTTGAAAACTTGTCAACCGAGATGTTAAAACAGATATATTAATTATTTGCCAAAAAATCAAAAAATACCACAACATCTTGGGTTTTTAAAAAAATCAAGACATAATTTCATGTAATATTTGAAATGTAAATTACAAACTGTAATCTTTAATTAACATTTTCAACATTCGGATGTTGAAAACACGTAAAAACTCAACTATTACATATAGTATTAAGGGCAAAATACTCGCTTTTCAGTATCGAAAGACGGTCAATATCATAGAAAATTCCATTTTTAAACAGCTCGTTTCTACTCGTTCCCTCATATTTCATGCCCAGCTTTTCCATGACCCTGCGCGAAGGGGAATTGCAGCTCATGCACAACCCGGATATTTTTTCAAAACCAAGTTCGCAGAAACCATATTTCAGCATTGCCGCCGAAGCCTCAGTAGCAATTCCCTGGCTGCGAATGTCCTTATCAATATAATATGAAATATCCGCATGACGATGCTCAATACTGATATTGATAAGTCCGACATTACCGACATACTTTCCGGAATCGAGCATAAATACACCATATTCCAGCGATTTCATATTCTTTTTGCTGTCCCGCAGGAAGCGAAACCACTTTTTTGCTCTGCTCTTCGGATAATCAGCTGGGATACCGTAAGTTGTTGCCCTGATCTCCGGCTGGCGGATAACATAGAGAAAATCGTCAATATCCTTACGGTTATATTCGCGGATAAAAAGTCTTTCAGTTGTAAACGACTGTTCCATTACAACACTCTCCGTATACTCTCGTTAAAATAATTTTACATCATGCCCGTAGTCATGTCAACCCACCCTTGCCGGCAAGCGTTCGAGGAAAAAACCTCAGCGGCATGCTTTACGATAAAAGACGGCACTGTTCCGTAGTCATTGCCACACATTGTAATTACTGACAAATCTAAAAACAGGACGCCGTTTTAAGCAGCGTCCTGTTTAAAATATATTCTATTTTGCATTTCAATATCAGATCACAACTCAGGAATTAATTGTACAGATTAAATTTCTTGACGAGATTTCCGTCCTTATCCGTAATAGAGGAATACTTGCCGTTCGGGTCAGAAGATATCATATCATCGGAATATACAGTTTCTGGTGTATATTCGCCGGAATTGAGAATGTATGAGTTGGTACGATAAAGCTTGTAAGTATTTCCCTCATTGTCCTTGCCTGTTACGTAATAATCAATTTCACCCTTGTCAACCGTGTCATTCATATGATATGTGTAGCAGTTTGCGTCAACCTTAACGTCTTTGTCATTCATAAGATCAACCTCACGGAATACCTTGCCGTCAAGATCAAAAACAAGCTTCAGCTCTGTAAAATGAATATCAGCAGTTCCTTTTGCATCAAATGCATAAACTGACAGATCGCCGCCAAGCTTTGTCTTTTCTCCGTCCTTGCTTACTTCAGCAGCAGAAGTATCAAAATCTACTGTTGCATAGCAATCAAGCCATTCCGAACCTACAACAGAATCGTTCTGTTCGCTGTAATCTCTGAAAAGGAGAATCTGAGTAGACAGTATCTGAGTGATCCTGTCGCCGTCTGATTCAAGTGTAAGAATGCCCGAAGGATATTCCTTCCAGACAGATGCCTTAACGGTACCGGTATAGCGTCCGTCATCTCCGAGCTTAAGCTCTGTTTTACTGTCACCAATGCGGAAGGTCAGCTTATCGTCCTTTCCGAGAACAAGCCTTGTTTCAAGAGAAAGTGTCAGATCAATTCACCTCATTACATCTTTGCTTTACTGACATTATTATATATTGACAGATTTTGATTTGCAATAGCTTTTACATGGATTGCAATTTGCACTGCATGGATTGCACAAAAAAGGAATAATCGCTGTGATTATCAGGAATTATTCTCCCATGGATAATTAAGTGTAAATCAAAATAAAAAAGCCGATGAACCGCAATTCATCGACTTTTGATTTATTACAGAATAAACACACTTTTCGTGCATCTGCTCCGGAATACATTTATTAACCGTTATATGAATAGTTCGGAGCTTCCTTTGTAATCTGGATATCGTGGGGATGGCTTTCTTTAAGACCTGCACCGGTAATTCGTACAAACTTTGCCTTATCGTGCAGTTCCTGAATGTTTGCACAGCCTGTATAGCCCATACCTGCGCGAAGTCCGCCCATAAGCTGATAAATAGTATCTGACAGCGGTCCCTTGTAAGGAACACGACCCTCAACACCCTCGGGAACGAGCTTCTTGTTTCCTGACTGGAAGTAACGGTCTGCGCTGCCTCTGCCCATAGCGCCAAGGCTTCCCATACCGCGGTAAACCTTGAACTGTCTGCCCTGATAAATTTCCTTATCTCCGGGAGATTCCTCGCAGCCTGCAACGAGCGATCCGATCATTACAACAGAACCGCCGGCAGCAAGTGCCTTGACGATATCGCCTGAATACTTAACGCCGCCGTCTGCGATAACCGGAATACCGTGCTTAGATGCTTCATAAGCTGCGTCATAAATAGCTGTGATCTGCGGAACACCGATACCTGCTACGATACGTGTTGTACAGATGGAACCGGGGCCGATACCAACCTTTACGCAGTCTGCGCCGGCATCGATAAGAGCCTTGGCAGCCTCTGCAGTAGCAATATTGCCTGCGATAAGCTGTACATCAGGGAATGCCTTTTTAACTCTTGCAACGGAATTGATAATGTTGTTGTTATGGCCGTGAGCTGAATCCAGAACAATAACATCAACCTGAGCCTTGATGAGCTCCTCAACTCTTTCGAGAACATCGGGAGTACCGCCGATAGCAGCGCCGCAAAGCAGTCTGCCGTTTTCGTCTCTTGCGCTGTTCGGATACTGAACTGACTTTTCAATATCCTTGATAGTGATAAGACCCTTGAGCACACCGTCCTCATCAACGAGGGGGAGCTTTTCGATCTTGTGCTTTTTAAGAATAGCCTGAGCGTCAGCAAGAGTCGTTCCTACCGGAGCAGTAACGAGATTATCTCTTGTCATAACGTCTGCGATCTTCTGGCTGTAATCAGCCTCGCTCATAAAGCGGAGATCACGGTTTGTAATAATACCTACAAGCTTTCCGTCCTCGCAGATCGGTACGCCGGAAATCTTGTACTTAGCCATAAGCTTGTTAGCGTCGTTTACATAATGTGCAGGTGTAAGTGAGAACGGATTAACAATAACACCGTTTTCAGAACGTTTTACTCTGTCAACAGCGTCTGCCTGCTGCTCAATTGTCATATTCTTGTGGATAATACCGATGCCGCCCTCACGCGCAATGGCAATAGCCATTCTTGTATCCGTAACTGTATCCATAGCGGCAGTCATAAGCGGAGTATTGAGCTTGATTTTCTTCGTAAGATATGTGCTGATATCAACGTCCTTGGGTTGAACATTCGACTCACCCGGAATAAGAAGAACATCGTCAAAGGTAAGACCTTCTTTTCCGAATTTCTGATCAAAAGGTGCAGTCAGCATTCCAGATTCCTCCCCATTTTTATATAGTTATTCCTTTATATAGTATAAAATTATACAACAGAGATGTAGAATTATGTTTCTATAAAAGAATAATAATTGTGAATTGAGAGTGAAATTTTTTTCAGTATACGGCGTTTGTTTTTGTCCTGTTTTACCATATAATCAAAAGAAAAGAGGTCAGCAACTGCCGACCTCAGCCTCCATGACATAGTCATTCATAAAGTATCCGTTTCCGATATCATTATCCTCGGAGTAAAGCTTTTTGAATCCCATTTTTTCATAGAACGCAATCGAGCCCTCATTATAGCGATTGACGTTCAGATACATTCTGTCCATTCCTTCGCGCTGCGTCTGACGACATATGAAATCAATACTGTCAGAAGCAAGATGTCTGCGTCGGAATCTGCGGTCAATATAAAGCTTGCTTATATACATTCTTCCATCCCTGGGATAAAACCCAATGAATCCGGCAGTTTTTCCGTCTGCTTCGACAAAGTAATATCTGTACCCGTTTGCCATCTGCTGCAAAAGAGCAGATTCTGACTGGAATTTTTCAATCATATAATCATTCTGTTCTGCGCCGAGTATCTGGTCGTAATGTTCCTTTACAATTGCGCTTGCAAGAGCCGACAGCTCTGCGGCGCTGCTTTCGTCTGCTATCCTGAAATTTGTCATTGTCACACCTTATTTTTTCCAAAAGGCTTGCCTATGAACGGTTTATTTTTTTTCTGATTCTGATTCTGTTCCTGAACGTTAGCTTCCTCGTCGGCAAGTCTTGCTTTTTCAATTTTCTCTATTGTATCATTGCTGAAGCTGGAATAATCCGGCTTAATTATTTCATCAGATATCTGCATTGCGGCTGCCTGTGCCGCAGCAAGCTGCTCAGGAGAAACATAGTTTTCACGTCTGATTTCAGTTTCCATTTCCTTCTGCAGACTGAAAGCCCTGGCTATTGCTTCAGCTTCATATGCAGAAGGCGCGGTTATCTGAGAAGAGGATTTAACCTCCTCAATAACAGCCGGCTTTTTGATATTGGCTGCCTTTTCATGGACAGGCTCTCTGTCCGGCTTAATTTCACTCATTTCGTAATTAACGTCCTCTGAAATCATTTCAAGCATGATATTTGCAATATACGGATCAAGCTGAGTACGCTTCGATCGTTCAAGCTCATCTATTACCTTCTGCTGTGACATTGCGTTACGGTAGCTTCTCTGTGAAGTCATTGCGTCGTAAGTATCAGCGACGGCAATGATTCTCGCATAAATCGGAATATCGTCACCCTTCAGACCGTCAGGGTAGCCTCGTCCGTCATATCTCTCATGGTGCCATAGTGCGCCCACATAAAGATTGGGCATGGTAGTGATACGGATAAGAACATCCGCTCCGATAACAGGATGTGCCTTGATAGCAGCAAATTCCTCATCCGTCAGCTTTCCGGTTTTGTTGATGATACTGTCCGGAATACCGATTTTTCCGATATCATGCAGAAGACCCATATAGTATATTTCCCTCTGAAATTCCTTGGATTTTCCCATGCGTCGTGAGATTTCTCTTGCATAGATTGCAACTCGCTGGGAATGACCGTTTGTATATGAATCCTTTGCATCGACTGTACTCGCAAGGGCCGTAATAATCTGCAGGCTGAATTTTTCGGTTAGTTCATTCTGCTGGATATGCTTGCTTATCAGCTCGTCCTTGAATACCCGGGACTGGAAATACATGAAATAGAAGATAAGTGCGGAAGTAATTGCAACACGCAGTACCCAGTAATTCGAGAAGAATGATTCCGCAAGAGTAGCGATAACAAGTATTCCTACTATTTCCAGCACAATTATCCGTTCGAAGGAATTATCCTTATTTATCTTGACAAATGTAACAACAATGAGCACAACAAGGTAAATACCCATTATTATGTGAGCCGTCCAACCGAGAGGACCTCTCTGCAGAACAGCATGGTCATCATAATAATATGTAAAATGAGTAAAAAATGTTGAAAAAGCAAAAATGACATTCAGAATTGCAGGGATCATCAGTGGAAATTTAACATTCATCCGGCTTTCATCACGAAGTACAATTATTATAAACAAAATCAGAAGGAACGGCCGGACTGCATACCCGCAGGCAGTAGCAAGTGTCAGAAGCATCAGATTGGTATCCGGGTGAGTAAGCACAAGCTCCATATTATAGATAAATAGTTCTATGCAAATAAGAGCAGTAAGAATATAGAATTTTAAAGTAACCTTTTTTTCCATGCTGTTATTCTTCCACATAAAAACAAGCATGAATATCATTCCGACAACAGGATAGAAATTAAGAGAAAAATAGTCTATCATATCAGTCCGCACCTCCTTCACGAAAAATAATGATATAGCTCCACTTTATATTTTATCACATTTTAGTTAATAAAGCAATAAAAATAACAGTTATAGTTGTTGATTTTTGTGATATTTGTTGCATAATAGTAACAAAAAAGCCGATGAATCCCTGAGGGATCCACCGACTTTATAAATAATTTTTTATGTCAGCTCCAGTTAAGCTTATAGGTCTGTCCGTCAACAACTTCAAGACCGTCAGTTGTGGGATACTGCTTTTTGCCGTCGTTGAAAATAACTACAGGATTTGGAATAGTATCCGGAACCTTATATGAATATGTTCCGTCACCGTTACTTGTCATAGGCTGACCGGGCCAATCGCCATTGTTTGCGTTGCCGCCCATTGAATAAACATATGCATTCAGGTTGTCGCCCCATGAGTCCGGCTTTATGAAACTAATGGTAGCATATATGCCTACGGCAGGAGCGTTGTCATCAGCTTTGTATATCTTGCCTGCCTCAAGAGAAGCACCCTGCTCCATTGCTGCAGGATACTGATTATTGCCGTCACTGAATATTACAAGAGCCGCACTCCAGTCCTGCTCAAGAGCATAGGTATAGGTGCTGCCCTCACCCTTAGTCATCTTTTTGCCGGGCCACTCGTCATTAGTTTCCACAGGACTCTTGGTTTCATCATAGATGTAGATATATACATCTTCACCCCATGAAGAGGGCTTATCAAATTTTATTTCCGTACCCTTTGAGGTCGTTTCGACCTTATTGAAATAATAGGTCATATTGGATGTCAGTCCGTTGCTGCCTTTTGCACTGAGGGTAAGGGTAGTTGTTTCGCCGCTGAGAGCAACATTAATGCTTTCACCGTCAGCAAAGTTTGTTGCAGCGCCGCCGTTGACGCTGTATGTGCTCTCCTGAGCATCCTTAACATGTGCATTAACGCTTACAGTATCACCGCCGCAGTTAAATAATGTATTATCTATTGTGATTTTCGGCATTACAACGGGGTCGGTATATCCATCATTATAGAGAACTGCCACACCGCCTGCAGCAACGCTTCCGGAAATTGTTCCGCCGGTAACAGTGAAATCTCCGTTTTTGCCTGTTCTGTCAGTATATGTGCCGTCGCCCAGCGTGGATTTAATATTCAGAACAGCGGCTTTATCGCTGCCGTTAACAATAACCGCACCCTTTGTACCTCTGCAGATAAGGAGAAGCTTTTCCTTTGCTTCTTCGTCCGGATTTGTCATTTCGGTTGCTTCCCCTGCCATTGCATTGCGGAACCGGTTAAGTGCAACAACCGTGCTGTCTTTATAAATATCGCTGCCTGCTGCTCCTATACGGTTCATTGTTCCCCACTGGCTGTCGGGTGATGAACCGTAAGGACGGTCGAAGAACAGCGGAGTTCCGTCGCCGTTTGCAGCAATTACTGCCCAGCCGCGGATAATCTGCTCGTCAGTAATAGAATATGTTCCGTCACCGGTGTAGTTATCGTGGGATTCTACCCAGGTAACGCCCTTAGTACTGCCCTTGAGGAGCATGTCGGACATATCCTTTGCCTTGAAGCGTCCAGTTTTAAGAGAAGAACGTATAACAGCACCGTAGCCGCTTGCTGTGGTATGACCTATTGCTGTAACATAATCCGCAATTCTCTCGTTATCACCCTGCAGAACCTCGCCGTAATTGAAAATACTGTCTGCCTTATCAATTTTAGTCGTTACCTGCTCCCAGAAATTGTTTTCATAGGAGTCATCCTCCTTGGGGTCATCCGGAAGACCAATATGCTTGGCAGTATCATATCTGAAACCGTCCGCACCGTCAGCAATAAGCTGGTTGAGATACTTTATGAAATATTCCTGAAAAGCAGGATTTTCGGTATTAACATCATGTAGACCCGAAAGGGAATAGGTTGTACACTGCAGTCTGTCACCATAGCTTGAAATATTTTTCGATTCGTTTTTGTGGTATAGCTTATCTGCGCCTCCGACTGAATTGATAAGGTTTTCAGATACCGCGCTCTTATCTGCAGAAGTATGGTTCGGAACAACGTCAACTATAATCTTTATTCCGTATCTGTCAGCCTCCTGACACAAAGCCTTGAAATCCTCTTCGGTTCCGACCTGATAGTTGCCAATTTTCCAGTCCGTCGGCTGATACTGGAAATACCATTTACCCTTGCCCATAAGCTGCATTCCGCCGTCGCCGCCGACGATAACCTCATTTGCAGGTGAGGTCTGGATGGTAGAATAACCTGCAGCAGCAATATCAGCCATGCTTTCCTTTATGGTATTGAATGACCATGACCATGCATGAAGAATAACGCCGTCCTCAATTTTTTCCTTAAGTCCGAAATCAACGTTAACAGGTGTTGTATCCGCTGTGGAAGCTGTAGTCGATGTCGGGTTGCTGTTCAAATCTGTTGTGCCGCCCTTGCAGCCGGAAAACAGAGCAGCAGGTGATGCCGCCAGTGCAAGCATCAGAATAGAAGCAATGAGCTGTTTCCTTTTTAACATAATAAACCTCCTGCGGCAAACTGCCGCTGCATTGTATTAGTGGCGAATAGAGCCAATTATCCATAATTTAATTATACACATCAGACTGAAATTTTCAATAACTTTTCAGAAATTATACGCTTTTTACAAACTACAGCTTTAAGTCGATAAAGTATATCAAAAAACATTGACAAAATATTGACGAAGTAATAAAATAAGGCGAAGGAGTTGAATGATTATGCAATACAAAATAATTGCTCTTGATCTTGACGGCACTCTTACGAATTCAGAAAAAATAATAACAGACGAAACAAAGCGCTGGCTTATCGGCTATCAGCTTGCAGGCGGAAAACTGATTCTCGCTTCCGGCAGACCGACATATGGTATTTTAGATCATGCAAAAACTCTTCACCTCGATCGTTTCGGAGGATATATCCTTGCATATAACGGCGGATGCGTTATCGACTGCAAAAGCGGCGAAATTCTTTTCCAGCAGACATTCCCCCGTGAGCTTCTGCCTGAGATATGCGATATAATAAAGGACTACAATGTAGGAATCAATACATATCAGGATAACAATATCATTGCCGGAAAAAATGTGAATAAATATACCGAAATTGAAGCAAAAATAAACGGCATGAATATTAAGTTCGTAGAGGATTTCCCTGGATATGTTGATTTCGATATCAACAAATGCCTGCTTCAGGGAGAGCCTGATGAAATAGTTAAGCTCGAAGCTATTCTGTCGGAAAAATACAAAGGTACGCTCGGCGTATTCCGCTCTGAAAGCTATTTTCTTGAGCTCGTCCCGAATGGTATTGACAAGGCTCAGTCAATTGACCGTCTGCTGAAAATGATCAAAATCCCGACAGAGCAGTGCATAGCCTGCGGCGACGGCTTCAACGATATCTCGATGATAGAATATGCCGGTCTTGGTGTAGCAATGGAAAATGCAAAGGATTCCGTTAAAGAAGCAGCAGATGTGATTACTCTCTCAAATGACAATGAAGGCATATCTCACCTTCTCAGAACACTTCCGCGCGGCTTCGGCAGAAAAAGCGGTCATTCTAAAAAAATATAATATTATATAAAAAAAACGTCGATGAATTCAGTTCACCGGCGTTATTATTTTTCAATAAAGATTTATTACTGAAAGCTCTCTGCCACCAGATGACAGAGAGTTTTTTTACATCAATACATCAATGATTTTTTATTACGAATATGTATAGTTTGTTTCCGTTTGTCAAAACTAATAACGGAGGTGCAAATAATGTACAGTATGAAAAATGAAAAGGTAAACAGGAAATCCCCGAAAAAAAATATAGCCTTCTACATTTCCCTTGCAGTCTGCATTGCCGCAATAGCAGGCGCAGCGTGGACAACCTACGGAAGTGTGGACGAATATACCAGACTTTCCGAAAACACTGTTCAGAGTACTAAAGAGCAGGAATCACAGCAGTCATCGGAAAAGACAGCGGAAATAAAACCCGCGGAAAAAAGTGAACCCGAAAAAACCGAAAGCAGCAAGCAGGTAGAAAAAACAGAAGAAAAAACACCTCAGACATCTGTACCGGAGCGTGTGCGTGCAGTTGCTGCCGAGCCGGATCAGCCTAAAACATGCAAGCCTACAAGCGGCGATATAATCAAGCCATACAGTCCTAATATACCAGTGCGCTCTGAAACTATGAATGATTTCAGGACACACAGTGCAGTAGACTATAGTGCAGAGGAGGGCTCGCCTGTGAAAGCAGTTATGAACGGGAAGGTCAAAAAAATCTATACCGATGCCATGCTCGGAAATATCATATGTATTGAGCATGACGGCGGTTATGAGGCATTTTATTGCGGACTTAGCGACACACCGCCTGTCAGCGAGGGAGATACAGTTGAGCTTGGTCAGACTATAGGCTTTATTGGAAAAATACCGTCGGAAATCAAGGAAGAAAGCCATTTGCATTTTGAAATGAAAAACAGCAAGGGTACAATTGATCCAACAAGTGTCATCTGAGTTTTGTCATTAAAAAAACAACAGGCTGTCGCAAATAGCACAACCCATCCGCCCGACCGCGAATTCTTCGCGACCGGGCAATATTATTTTTCAGAATAATAGGCTGTAAAATAATTTGCATTTTTTCGGCTTATCTCGTGCGATAAAAAAATCCTCCCCTGATAGAGGGGAGGCGGCAGTGCAAAGCGCTGACATTTGGATGGATTTGCATGAGGTTCAATTATTTATTATCAGAATTTTCTGTATTTCTTGACAGGTCGTCTTGTTTTCTTGCGGCGATTGTACACAGCGGCAACTATCATATATATTAGAGCCAGAACTATAATACCGATAACAACTGCTATAAACCATGTTGACGTTGCTATCGTTTTAAGGCCGTCCATTACTGTAAGCAGTTCACTTCTGTCGACTGATTCACCTGCAAGCAGATCTATTGTTGCAAGCTTCTGATTCGCATAACTGAGTGTTACTGTGCCTATCTTGTCGCCCTGACGGACAGGAGCGTCAATGCTTTCAGGAATGCTGTAGGTTTTGTCAATACTGTCAAGCGAAACGTCGTCCGGCATGATTGTTGAATAGCCTTCTGCCGGAGCAAGCTGAATGGAATCCTTATTCCATGCGTAATTAAGACCTATTTCCTTAACAAGATCGTTTTTGTCGAGGATGGTTTTTATTGCAAGATTCTCAAACGCCCATTTATACAGATTTGCGGAATCAATCATAGCTCCGTTTTCATATTGCTCGCCCTTTTCGTCCTCGTAAGGAGCACCATAGGCAATACACAGATATGTATATCCGTCGCGTACAGCCATTGAAACAAGACAGTATCCGCTGTCGTTACCGGTTGAACCTGTCTTTATTCCCACAGCATAGGGATAATAATAATCCCCTCCGCGGTATTCGTCTATCATATAATTGGTAGTAACGAGATATCTGTCATCTCCGAGAATATCAGAAGTTACCGTATTTGTAATTTCTGTAAAAAACGGCAGAGTCAGCGCATATTTCGTAATCTTTGCCATATCCTCAACGGTTGTGTAGTGGTTGGGATCATTCAGTCCGTGCGGGTTTGAAAAATGCGTATCCTCGCACCCGAGGGACTGTGCCTTGCTGTTCATCAAATCAACGAATTTATCGATATCACCGTTTCCGACATAATCAGCAAGAATAAGCGCAGCATCATTTCCCGAAGGAATCATCATACAGCACAAAAGCTGGTATATGCTGACCTTTTCATTTTCCTCCAGACCTGCCATCGAGCTGCCAGTTCCGAGAAGCATGTCCAGAACCTCACCCTTGACATTGAGATATGTATTTTTAGGATCCGGAACATGTTCTGAGGTAATTACATATGTCATTATCTTGGTAGTTGAGGCAGGGAATCTCCTTGCAGAGGAATCCTTGCGGTAAACAACAGTTTCAGTATCCAGATTTTCGAGGTAAATAGATTTGCTCGTTGTTTCAAAATCTATGTTGTATGTAGCAGCGTTTACGGTGCTGCATGAAATTGACGCCAATGTGCAAAGAAGCATGCAGACCGAAAGCAGCACAGAAAAATATTTTTTCATTGTATCAGCTCCGACCATTATGGGATAATAAAACAAATTATGAGGCTGATGACCGCCTCTTATGTAAAGTTTACTAAAATATCATTCTCTTTATGTACAAGACGACTGATTTGTGATATACTTATCTATGGAATAGTCCGGAAAAGAAACAATCTGTCTGATCCGGAAAAGCTTTTTACCGCCCCAGAGAATGTACTATTCTATTGTACATCATTTTCGGCAAAAACACAAACATATTTCCAAAATTTTGGCAGGTTGCGCAAATTTGTCATATACAAAGGATGTAAAAGCATGATATTTGTTACCGGCGATATGCATGGAGAGTATAAAAGATTTGAGGACAAGCGTCTGAAAAAGCTGACAGAGAATGATACCCTGATAATATGCGGAGATTTCGGCTTTATCTGGGACAATTCGCCCGAGGAGAAAAAGACGCTGCAGAAGCTGGGGGAGAGGAAGCATCTGACTCTTTTTGTCGAGGGAACGCACGAAAACTTTTCGCTGCTCGCTACATATCCCATATGTGAGCTTTTCGGTGCAAGAGCAAGGCATATCTGCGGAAATCTTTATCAGCTGCTGAGAGGAGAAATATATACAATAGAAGGCAGCACATTTTTTGCTTTCGGAGGCGGCGACAGCGACGACAAGGAGCTGCGCATGCGCAACGGTACATGGTGGCGCGAGGAACAGCCGTCTATAATAGAAATGCAGTATGCCGTAGAAAATCTTGATAAGGCGCGCCGCAGGGTGGATTACATAATCACGCACCAGCCCTCACTGTCTGATATGGCACGTGTTGACAGAAAATGCCGGGTTTCCGCCACAGCATCATTTTTTGATGAGCTGTCTCACAAGGTAAGATACAAAAAGTGGTTTTTCGGCTCGCTCCACAAGGACAAGAAACTTCCCAAAGCTCACTGTCTTTTTACTGATGTGGTGAAAATATAGTATTAAAATAATAACGGGACAGCTCCGATTGAAACTGTCCCGTCTGCCCGATCGAAGGTATTTATCGACCGGGCATTTTTTATTTTATCACATAAAAATTATTTCTTTCTTAAAATATCAAGAGTATGATTTGATGCGCCGACTGTATCCTGTCTTTCGCAGGTTGCAAGGTAATATTCAACCCGTCCATGCTGAAGCAAAAGCCTTTCCTCTTCATTATAGTTATTGTAGAAGCTCTTTAAATAATCCATTTTTTTCATTTCCTTTATTATCTGATTAAAAAACCATAGTATTCCCGAAAGTTCATCAGAAATACTATGGTCAATCTGAAGCTTAGCTTATGGCAGCTTATTATTCAACATGGGGAAGCTTTGAAAAGCCTGCCTGAAGATCCTCGTCTGTCGGGATGTAGTCGCTCATTTCGCCGTCGTTGTACTTCTGATATGCAACAAGGTCAAAATAGCCTGTTCCGGTAAGACCGAAGAGAATTGTCTTTTCCTCGCCGGTTTCCTTGCACTTCAGAGCCTCGTCAATTGCTGCACGGATAGCATGTGAGCTTTCCGGAGCCGGAAGAATACCCTCAATGCGTGCAAACTTTTCAGCTGCCTCGAATACAGCTGTCTGCTCAACTGCAACTGCCTCCATATAGCCGTCATGATAAAGCTGGCTGAGTGTAGAGGACATGCCGTGGAAGCGCAGACCGCCTGCGTGGTTTGCAGAGGGAATGAAGGATGAGCCGAGGGTATACATCTTTGCGAGCGGACAGATCATACCTGTGTCACAGAAATCGTAAGCAAACTTACCTCTTGTGAAGCTCGGGCAGGATGCAGGCTCAACAGCAATTATGCGGTAATCTGCCTCGCCTCTGAGCTTTTCACCCATAAAGGGAGCAATAAGTCCGCCGAGGTTAGAGCCGCCGCCTGCGCAACCGATGATTATATCAGGCTTTACACCGTACTTATCAAGCGCAGCCTTAGCCTCAAGACCGATTACTGACTGATGCAGCAGAACTTGATTGAGAACAGAGCCAAGAACATAGCGGTATCCGGGGTTGGAGGTAGCAACCTCTACTGCCTCAGAAATAGCGCAGCCAAGGCTTCCGGTTGTGCCGGGATGCTCTTCAAGGATCTTTCTGCCGACTGCTGTTGTATTTGAAGGTGAGGGAGTAACATCTGCACCATATGTGCGCATTACCTCACGGCGGAAGGGCTTCTGCTCGTAGCTTACCTTAACCATGAATACCTTACAGTCCAGTCCGAGATAAGCACATGCCATTGAAAGTGCAGTACCCCACTGACCTGCTCCGGTCTCGGTTGTAACACCCTTAAGACCCTGCTTCTTTGCATAGTAAGCCTGTGCGATAGCGGAATTCAGCTTATGGCTGCCGGAGGTATTGTTGCCCTCGAATTTGTAGTAAATCTTTGCAGGTGTGCCGAGTGCCTTTTCAAGGCAGTATGCACGAACAAGCGGAGCCGGACGGTACATTTTGTAGAAATCACGGATTTCCTGCGGTATTTCTATATAAGCTGTATCGTTGTCGAGTTCCTGAGAAACAAGCTCCTCACAGAAAACTGTGCTCAGTTCCTCTGCTGTCATCGGCTTGCCTGTGCCGGGGTTAAGGAGGGGTGCCGGCTTATTCTTCATATCTGCACGCAGATTATACCATTTATCCGGAATCTCCGATTCGTCAAGATAGATTTTGTAGGGGATTTTGTTTTCGCTCATGATAGTTTCTTCCTTTCTGATATTAGCTTTGGATTCAGGGGTTGTCATATAATAAAAAAAGCTGCCCCTGACATTTCTGCAATGCCGGGACAGGATAATTTCCTGCGGTGCCACCCTGCTTGACGCTGTGCGTCCTCTTTATGCGTACTTAAATACGCTGATCCCTTTCACGGAAGATCAATCCGTCTTACATACTCTGATATCCTGCATCGTGACATTACCACGGAACGGGAAAATACATTTCTGCTCGCCCTCAGAAGCCCATTCGGAAATGCTGTCTTTGCTGATATTCCACCATCATCAGCTCTCTGTAAAAGATTAAACAAAACCTACTCACACTTCATCAACGGTTTAGCACAATTGTACACCAATTTTTTTAAAATGTCAACAATTTTTTTCCGGGCGCAGAGCCTGCGCTCCCTGTTCGCGACAATCGCTAAGCTTCGCTCTGCAGCGTGACGCTGCCGCGAATTGGCACCGGCAGCTTGCCGCCGCTTCGCTATGAATCAGAACCACAAGTTGTCTAATCGCGGTCGTGTTTTATAGCATTTCTTTTTTATCAATAAACAGCTCCTCCATCTAAATTTCAGAAAATACAGAAAAGCCGCACAGTTTCCTGTGCAGCTTCATTATCTTATTCCTGATCCGGTATATTTTCTGTTTCTTCAAAATCACCCAGATTTTCAAGATTTCCCGGCTCATCGTCAAACTCGTCCTCTTCAGATTCATCTTCAGCTTCAGCCTCTGCTGTATCCTCGTGAGGTGCTCTTGCAATGGTTGCAACCTTGCTGCCGTCCATTGTTTTCATAACAATAACGCCCTTGGAGGGTCTTGCGCATATTCTGATTGAGGAAGCCTCTATCCTGATGATTACACCGTTATCGGAAATCATAATGATATCGTCGTCGAGATCAACTGCCTTAATAGCAGCAACACTGCCCCACTTGTCAGTGTGATAGTTTTTAAGTCCCGAACCGCCTCTGCTCTGTATACGGTAATCCGATACCTCAGAAAGTCTGCCGTAACCGGTTTCCGTAACCGTAAGAATAAGAGCGCCTTCTCTGAGCATAGCCATGCCGATTACGCTGTCGTTTTCACGCAGAGTAAGAGCCTTGACACCTCTTGCAGATCTGCCCATTGCACGAACATCTGTTTCCTTGAAGCGTATTGCCATACCGTCCTTTGTTGCAACAAGAAGCTCGCAGTTTCCGTCTGTCAGACGTACCCAGACAAGCTCATCTCCCTCGTCAAGGTCTATTGCAATAAGTCCGCCCTTACGATTTGTATAGAAATCCTTGGTCTGTGTTCTCTTGATAATACCGTTTTTGGTTATCATCACGAGGAACATATTTTCGTCTCCGTCCTCAGGAACGCGGATCATCGACGTTACCTTTTCATCCGGACCGAGGGGAAGGAGATTATTTATATTCATACCCTTCGAAGTTCTCGAACCCTCAGGTATCTCGAAACATTTAAGCCTGTATACCTTGCCGAGATTCGTGAAGAACAGTACATAGTCATGTGTTCCGCTTATGAACATTTCCGTCGCAACATCTTCGTCACGCCTGTTCATACCGCTGATACCTCTGCCGCCGCGGCGCTGAGTATGGTATGTGTCCATCTTCTGACGCTTGACATAACCGAGGTTAGTCATGGTAACAACGCAGTTTTCATAGGGGATAAGATCCTCAATATCAACTTCGCCGCTGACAACTGCAATTTCAGTTCTGCGCTCGTCGCCGAATTTTCTCTTTATTTCGCCCAGTTCAGCCTTGATGATACCGAGAAGTCTTTCTCCGTTTGCAAGAATATCCTTGTAATCGGCGATTTTTTCAAGCAGACCCTGCAGTTCTGCTTCAATCTTGTCTCGTTCCAGACCTGACAGCTGACCAAGACGCATTGAAACGATAGCCTGAGTCTGAGGCTCGTCAAGACCGAATCTCTCTGAAAGATTAGTTTTCGCTGTGGGAATATCCTTTGATGAACGGATTATCTTGATAACCTCATCAATGAAGTCAACCGCAATTTTCAGACCTTCGAGGATATGAGCTCTTTCCTCAGCCTTTCTCAGATCATAAATTGTTCTTCTGGTAATGACCTCAACCTGGAAGTCAATGTAATTCTGCAGAATTTCCTTGAGATTGAGAACCTTCGGTACACCGCCTACAATAGCAAGCATAATGATACCGTAGGTTACCTGCATCTGAGTATATTTAAAGAGATTATTCAGCACTATCTGAGGTGCTGCTTCACGCTTGAGGGTAATTTCAATATGCATGCCGTTTCTGTCGGAATGGTCCTCAATATTGGTAATGCCCTCTATTCTCTTGGTTTTTACCATATCGGCAATGCTCTGTACAAGCTCTGCCTTATTTACCTGATACGGCAGCTCGGTAACAATGATCTTGAAGCGACCGTTCTTTTCCTCTGCTATTTCAGCCCTTGCACGGACGGTTATTTTTGCACGTCCGGTAGCATAAGCAGCGCGAATGCCTGCTTTGCCCATTATTATGCCGCCTGTCGGGAAATCCGGTCCCTTGATATGCTGCATAATATCCTCAAGACTTGCATCGGGATTATCAATAACGCAGTCAACTGCGTCAATAACCTCACCGAGGTTATGCGGAGGAATATTTGTAGCCATGCCGACCGCAATACCCTTTGAGCCGTTTACAAGGAGATTCGGAAAACGTGAGGGAAGAACCGACGGCTCCTTGCGGCTGTCGTCGTAATTGGGAACATAGTCAACGGTTTCCTTATCGATATCCGTCAGCATTTCTACGGATATCTTGCTCATTTTGGATTCGGTATAACGATATGCAGCAGGCGGATCTCCGTCAACGGAACCGAAGTTTCCGTGACCGTCAACAAGGGTATATCTCATTGAGAAATCCTGTGCAAGACGTACAAGCGCATCATAAACAGAGCTGTCACCGTGCGGATGGTATCTACCGAGAACGTTACCGACTGTAGTAGCGCACTTTTTGTACGGCTTTTCAGGAGTAAGTCCGTCCTCATACTGTGAATAGAGAATTCTGCGGTGTACGGGCTTAAGACCGTCACGAACGTCCGGCAATGCTCTCGAAACTATTACAGACATCGAATAGTCAAGAAAACTCTGCTTCATTTCCTTTTCAATATTGACGTCTATTATTTTGGATTTAGCCAAGGCTTCCTGTATATCCAAATTTTACACCTCTTTTTTATATTTTTCCTCTCCGATAATCTCTCTGATAACACTGAGCTTATCTTCACTGAGGACTCTTTTCGGAATAAAGTAGTACTGCTCATTATCAATAAAAATAATAAGCGTATTTTTACCTTCCACGGCACTGTGGATGTACTCCGGCGGAACAGACAGTTTATGCGAATCATCATTAATACTAAACAGTGTCGGCGTAAATATTACTGTCTTTGAATTAAAGCTTTCACTGTTATAGCGATAAAATGCCTGTGCCTGCTTGTACGTCAGAAACGGGTCTGTAACATCGTAATAGGAAAAGACATAAAGTCCTACCCCAATCAGCAAGAACCAGCATATAGTCTGATAAATATTTCCTCTGATATTAATAAATGCCGCCGCACCGCCAACCGTAGCAATAATTCCAACAATACGCAGTATTATTTTATTTTCCTTCGGGGTAAGATACCTTGAGCGCAAAATACTCATCTGAAGGAAATCCTTTTCGGTTATACGGTAGCTTTCTCTTATTTCCTTCTCCATTTTTCCCTCTGTTATTGCTTATTTTTTCGTTTCGGCTTAATCCTGCGGTACTGCCTTATTGTTTCTCTCTGGAAATGCTCCGACAGAAGCTGACGCTGGGACTGAGTAATATATCTTTTGGAAATAACCGTTACCCTGTTTTCAAAACCGCCGATAAGCAGGAAAATATCGTCGGTTTCTATGCAGTCGGTAAGTTCCGTATAGTATCTTTTCAGAGTTTCATTTTCGCTTTTCATTATGAAATGATCTCTGTAAATATAGTATTTGCAGTTTTTAGACAGAAGCTTTGAGCTTTTGAAAATATGTTCGCCTCTGAGCTTAGCCCTTTTCGGCAGCATATACAGGTAATATGAGCACATATATATGCACACAAGCAGTATCACACATGCTACAGGAACACGGGTTATATCCCAGCTGTTAAGCATTATGATTATCATCATTGCTATTCCGATAGCAAAGAAAACGGATGATTTCCAGACTCTGCCTGAAGATTTTCCTCTGCGAAGGTCAAAAAGCCTGTAGCCCTCGGCATATTCTCTTATTTTCAGCTTGCTTTCAAAGCTCATTACAAGTGAATTACCTATCATTCCGGCCACTCCGTAACAACCATTTCTTTCAGTTTTTCATACAGTTCAGATCTCTGCTTTTTCAGGCTTACCGGATGGAAGGTTACTGCATCCACAAAGCCATGCAATGTGCTGCCCGAAGCCATTATTTCACCGTTTAATACAACACGGTAGCTGAATTCTATCTTTGCAAAGCTGAGCTTTGATACAATCGTCTGAATAGTAACCACATCTTCGTATTTTACGGGACGCAGATATTTACAGTTCAGCTCCGAAAGAGGAAGCATTATTCCGCCCTTTTCAAGCTCTGTATACGTCAGACCTGCCAGCTTTATAAATTCTGTTCTTGCTGCCTCATACCACACAGGATATACTGAATGATGAATTATACCCATCATATCTGTTTCGGCATATCTTGCCCTTATCTGAAGTTCACTGATATTATTCACTTTCATTTCTCCCGTTTCGGCTGAGTACCGGACAGCAGTATTGCTCTTACCTCATTGAAGATTTCCGGCTCTATTACACGCTCCGGAATAGCAAATGCCCTGTCCTTCTTGTTATATATCATGATGATATTGTCAAATTCCTCGATAGTTGCGCTGCCGTCAAGCTCAATCGTCCATTGTCCGTCCTCACGCCCGATATCAACATGCGTCGGATATATTTCGGCTTCCATAGTCTTGCCGTCTGCAAGAAGCTTTGCCATGCTTTTAAGGTGCATATGGGGAACTATCCATATAACAGCTATCATAGCAAGGCTGACACCTGCAAAAAACAGATTGAACTGATTGAATTCGCTGGTCGACGTAAAATATACCACAGCAAATACAACCGCGGCAAATGCAAGAATTATACTCTGTATAACAGCCCTTGCACCCTTTGTCTTTATCATATCGCTGTGATAAAGACATTTATACATTTCATCCTGCGTCATCACATATGAAAGACGCACACCGGTTTCCGGTATTTCATATTTTTCCGCATCGTCATTGCTGACATATTCAGCCTCGGAGCCGTCCCATTCAGGGTTTTCGTCGCTTTCAAGACCACCGAGCTCCTCCGCTATTTCCCTTATCAGCTCTTCCTCTTTTTCCTTTTCAGCCTTCGACTCACTCTGAGTTGAAGGCTTATTACTGTCGTTATCGCTCATTCTTTAACTCCTTTTAATATCTTCAGAATCAGATATCAAGATTCTGGACATACTTCGCATTGTGCTCGATGAATTCTCTTCTCGGCTCAACCTTGTCGCCCATCAGTATGGTAAATACCTCGTCTGCAGCGGCTGCATCCTCCATCTCAACACGAAGCATGATTCTTGTTTCAGGATCCATTGTTGTTTCCCAGAGCTGCTGGGGATCCATTTCACCAAGACCTTTGTAACGCTGAATTTCGTATTTACTGGTCATTTCGCTTATGATATTATCTCTTTCCTTATCGGAAAAGGCGTAATAATGGTCGTTCTTGCCCTTTGTTATCCTGTAAAGAGGCGGCTGTGCTATATAGACATGACCCTCCTCTATAAGGGGACGCATGAAGCGGAAGAAGAATGTCAGCAAAAGCGTGCGTATATGCGAACCATCTACATCGGCATCCGCCATGATAATAATTTTTCCGTAGCGAAGCTTTGAAAGATCAATTTCGTCGCCTATTCCGCAGCCGAGCGCAGTAATAACCGGCATAAGCTTATCGTTGCCGTAAACACGGTCAAGTCTTGCCTTTTCTACGTTCAGCATCTTACCCCACAGGGGAAGTATTGCCTGGAAACGTCTGTCGCGGCCGCTCTTTGCAGAGCCTCCTGCAGAATCTCCCTCTACGATATATATTTCGGTTTCTTCAACATTTTTTGACTGACAGTCAGCAAGCTTACCGGGGAGACCTGCTCCCTCCATAGCTGTTTTTCTTCTGGCAAGATCTCTTGCCTTTCTTGCAGCCTCTCTTGCTTTGGCAGCCATTATTGCCTTATCGAAAATAGCCTTTGCCGTTGCAGGATTTTCTTCAAGATACTGCTCCAGCTTATCAGAAATCAGCTTATCCACAAGTGTGCGGATGGAAGTATTTCCGAGCTTGGCCTTTGTCTGGCTTTCAAACTGGGCGTCCTTGAGCTTTACGCTGATAACTGCGGTCAGACCTTCGCGTACGTCTTCGCCGCTGAGACCCTTTTCGCCCTCTTTTATGATATTGAATTTCTTTGCGTAATCATTCATTACCCTTGTCAGCGCTCTGCGGAAGCCTTCCTCATGTGTACCGCCGTCAGTAGTATGAATATTATTTGCAAAGGACAGTACAAGCTCGTTGTAGCTGTCGTTATACTGCATTGCAATTTCAGCTGAGGCTGTATCATCCTCATTTTTTGCAGAAAAATGCATAATATCGGGATGAATTACATCCAGACCTCTTTTTTTGTGGATATATTCAACAAAGCTTGATACGCCGCCCTCATAGCAGAAATCATCATTTTTAAAATTATCGGGATCACGCAGATCCTTGATTTCAATATGGATACCTGCATTAAGAAAAGCCTGTTCTCTGAGTCTTACTGCCAGTGTTTCGTAGTCATATACCTGAGTTTCGGTAAATATTTCCGGGTCAGCCTTGAAAGTAACTACTGTACCCTTTTTATCAGTGGGTGCTCCCTTTTCAAGCTCAGTTACCTGATTACCTCTTTCAAAACGCTGACGGTATGTATATTCTCCGTCGAATACCTCTACCTCAGTCCACTCGGACAGTGCATTTACAACAGACGCACCAACGCCGTGCAGACCGCCTGCGACCTTGTATCCGCCGCCGCCGAATTTACCGCCTGCATGCAGAACCGTAAATACGACAGTAACTGCAGGAATACCCAGTTTAGGCTGGATGCCTACCGGAATTCCTCGACCGTTATCACTTACACGAATTATTTCTCCGGGCAAAAGCTCAACGTCAATCTTCGTGCAGTAGCCTGCCAGAGCCTCGTCAATGGAGTTATCCACTATTTCATATACAAGATGATGCAGTCCGCGCGGACCTGTGGAACCGATATACATTCCGGGTCTTTTTCTTACAGCTTCAAGTCCCTCAAGTACCTGTATATCATCCGCACCGTATTCCTGGTTGGTCATAGAAATATCGTTATTATCCATTTCAGTTTCCTACCTCCGTATATTCCGAACCTTTATGTTTTTTGCCGACTTTTTCTCCGATTTAGTCATCTTTTCAGGCTTCAGCCTGACCGTCAGCGGAAAAAGTAATACCGCTGCGGTTACTGCAGCAGCGTCGCTTGCTACAAGTATCGCAAATCCAGATAAAGACAGTCCTCGTGACGAATAAAAAATTATCAGATTAAAAATTATCATGATCATGCACACAGTACAAAGCATTATTATCCTGCCCTGTTTTTTCTGCGGCACAAATTTTTTCTTGCAGTAGTAGCAGTTCTGTACGCCGGATTTCATTTCCGACGTTTCCTTGTATCCGTATTTTGTTCCGCAGTGTGGACAAACCGGCAGAGTCAACAGCTTCATACTCATTTTCTGCCTATGATAAAGGATACCGACCCGTCATCATCGTTTTCTTCTTTTGCGGGAGATGAAGGTTCCTCAGCAACTTTTTCTTCAGTCTTTTCGGGCTTATTATATATTTTTACATTTTCCTCACTGCCGGCTTCCTCATTTCCGACATCTGCGGAAATATCCATATCCAGTCCGGACTGAATGTTTTCTTCTGAATCAGCGGAGAACTGAGCTTTTTCTGCTTCCTCTTCACCTGCAGGCTTAGACATGCTCTTAGCGATTGCAAAGCTCTGTCTGAAATCGTCGCCGACGTCAAGCTCTATGGGATTATCCTGAACAACCTCAGGCTTTACCTCAGGAATGGGACTTATTTTTCTTTTCAGCTTATTAACTGCCGACTTGTCAACGCATGGTTCAAGCTTAACAAAAAACGGCACCGCTATATAGAAAACCAAAAAAGGAGCGAAAACATAGAGTATTCCCCTGTAATCCGAATGATCTCCTAAAAGGGAATACAAAAGCATAATTGCAAAGGATGTAACGACCGAAACCGTACCGATAGCATATAGTCCGGTATGGATTACAACGTTCGATATACATTTGCAGCCCTTGCAGCAATGCTCTCCCTTTGTTTTAAGCACGTTTGCTCCGAATATTGATACCTTTCTGTGACAATACGGACATTCTGTCAGAAGTCTTTTTGCCATAAGTCTATCATTTCCTTTCCTTGTTTCACGCCTTTATAATTATTACCTGAAATAACGCCTGATAAGCGTTCCCGGTGAAAGCTGGCAGATATAAATCATATTTTCTCCGTTTTCTCTGCAAAGTACAAAGGATTTCGGAAGTTCGTAGGATACGTATATTATCCTGCCTTCCTTTTGTGCCTTTGAAAGAAATTCCCTCGTTTTGAAGGAGAGAGTAGCATTGTCAAGATCGAAAATCCCGACTATGCTGTCTGTATTAATTACGGTGTCACCGCCTATATGAAGATACATCTCTATTCCTCCGTACAGGTCAGTCTGCCGCCGTCAACACATATCATTCCGCGCGCAGGCACCGAAAGCTCACAGCATGTAATGAAAACCTGCATTCCTTCAAGCCTGCTGAGAAGGTAATCCTGTCTTGATGGATCAAGCTCGCTCAGAACATCGTCAAGCAATATAACAGGCGCTTCTCCTTTTTTTTCGGCAAGCAGAGCAGCCTCTGCAAGCTTAAGTGACAGCACGGCGGAGCGCTGCTGTCCCTGGGATCCGAAGCTTCTTGCTTCTTTCCCGTTTATTTTTACCGACAGATCGTCCCTGTGGGGTCCTGTCGTCGTATATCCGAGATAAATATCGTCGCTTTGCCTCTTGCGAAGATTTTCAAGCATCATCTGCGACATTTCTGAGCTACTCATTGTATTTTCAGCCCTGAAACTGATTTTGTATTCTATTTCAAGACTTTCCCGTCCTTCTGAAATTCCGTCGTAGAATAATGCGGCATGCTTTTTCAGCCCTTCAGTGTATAAAGCTCTGGTTCTGGCAACTGCTGCCCCCTCGGCTGCAAGCTTTTCATTCCAGATATCGAGAGTATCCTCCAGCTCTCTGTGCCGCGGAATATCCTTAAGCAGAGCGTTTCTTTCCCCGAGAATCTTTTTGTATCTTGAAAGCTGCACTGCATATGCCGGTTTTATCTGGCACAGCGCGCCGTCAATAAAAGCCCTTCTTTCCTCCGGACCATTTTTTATCAGAGTAAGGTGATCGGGAGAAAATACAACCGCCGTAAAGCTTCCTATTATCTGGGAAAGATACTTTTTCGGTACGTCATTAAGTGTGGCGCTTCTTTTTCCGTTTCTGATATTAAGCTCAATGCACTGATCTCTGCCCTCGGAATTAAATTCAAGTCTGATTTCGGCATGGTCGCTGTCAAAGGCAATAAGCTCGCTGTCCTTTGATCCACGGAAAGATCGTCCTCCCGTAAAAAGCCACAGACATTCGATAATATTTGTTTTTCCCTGTGCATTGTTGCCGAAAATAACGTTTATTCCGTCCTTCGGGCAAAGAGCTGTATTTTCAAGATTTCTGAAATTCGTGAATTCTATTTTCTTAACAAGCAAATCAGCACACCTCAACGGTTGTATCGTTATATTCCGCTTTGTCGCCGACCCTGAGTTTTTTTCCTCTCATGGTGCAGACTTCTCCGTTGACCAGTACCTCTCCGCCCTGAATAACGAGCTTTGCCTGTCCTCCCGTCTGGGTCAGACCTGCAAGCTTGATTGCATTGTCAAGCCTGATGAATTCTTCGCCGGGAGCAAGTGTTATTTTTTCAATCGTCATTTTGCCAACCTCATAGGAACTACGATGAACAGGAAGCTGTCGCCCTCTGTCGGCATTATTACCATGGGTTTTACCGAGCCGCTGAGGTGTATTTTTACTTCGTCTGTTTCGCTGTATCTCAGTGCGTCAAGAAGATATCTGTTGTTAAAGCCGATTTCTACGTTTTCGCCCTGCATTTCTGCTTCAACCTCGTCATGAGCCTGACCGAGCATAGTATTGCAGGTTGTTTTTATCATGTTGTTGTCGATATAGCAGCGTATCGGGCTTTTCATTTTCTCATTGAGAAGAAGTGACATTCTCTCGACTGTGTTTATGAACTTTCTGGTATTAACTTTGAGCTCTGTAATGTGAGAGGTAGGAATTGCGCTGCGGTAGTTGATGAATTCCGTTTCAATAAGTCTTGAAATCATGCTGTAATTATCTATACGGAATATTATATGCCTTCCGCTTGCAGTAATGCTTACCTGCTTGGTATTGGGAGTGATAAGCTTCTGTACCTCCTGCAGTGCTTTTCCGGGTACAATAAAGGATTTTTCTCCTGCATAGTCGATTTTTTCGGTTCTGATAGCAAGTCTGATACCGTCTACGGAAACAATTCTTATCGTACCGTCTGCAATTTCAAAGAGTGAACCTGTGTATGCAGGCTTGTTATCGTTTTCGGAAATTGCATAAATTGTCTGGCGGATCATGCTTGCGAGTATTTCTCCGTCAATAAGTATGCTTTCCTGGCTTCTGATAATGGGAAGCTCAGGATAGTCCTGTGCAGGCATGCCGATAATCTTGTAATCGGATCTTCCGCTTGTTATGTAAACTATGTTTTTATCGTCAACCTCAATGGTGATTTTATCCTCGGGCATTTTTCTTATAATTTCTGAGAAGAGCTTTGATGTTACTACAGTTGAGCCTTCTTCTCTGATATTTGCGGAAAGTGTAGTAGAAATACACATCTCCAGATTGTATCCGGAAAGGGTGATTGTATTGTTTTCCGCTTTTATGAGAATACCCTCGAGTATGGGTTTTACGGATTTGGGAGCTACTGCTCTTTGAACATTTGAAACCGCTTCTGAGAGGCTGCTTCTGTTACATTCAAATTTCATCGGTTTTTTCCTCCGGTTGTCCTTTCAGACAAAAAATAATAATAAATATTTCGTTGTAGTATTAGGGACGGTTGAAAAGTTGAAAAATCCCGTTTTTCCTGATTTTATCATATTTTGTCATTATTTACTCATGTTGGTCTGCAGTTTATTTTCTGATGAAAAATCCGGGGGGATTTTCATTAATTAACATTCCTGTTGAATCGTGTTGGTTGAATGTTTAAAAAAAGTTGAATTTCTGAAATATCTGTTTTTTATTATTCAACATCAAAATGTTGAAAAGTTGAATAATTTTCAACATTATCTGTTTCTGATATTTTTAATGATATCTTCAACTGTGGACTTGAGCTTGGGGTCCTTTTCCATTTTCTTATCCATCTGCTTGAGGGCATATACTATTGTAGAGTGATCTCTGCCGCCGAATTCCTCACCGATGAGGTTCATGGACATATTGGTAATCTCTCTTACAGCATATATTGCAATCTTTCTTGCGTTTGAAACATTGGAATTTCTCTTTGACGAGCGTATATCATCGCCGGTCAGCCCGAAATGGCGTGCAACCTCGTCAATTATCGTTTCAACGGTAAGGGGAGATGGCTGATCGTTATTAAGTATTTCTGAAATTGTCTTCTGTGCTATATTTATTGTAATCTTATCTCCGTACAGCTGATTCTTTGCCTTGAGCTTTTTTACTACTCCTTCAAGCTGACGGATATTTGTCTTGAGTCTTGTTGCTATGTACTCCGTAACATCGTCCGGCAATTCAATTTCGAGAAGCTCTGCCTTTCTGCGGATTATGGCAATTCTTGTTTCGTAATCCGGGGGCTGGATGTCCGCAATGAGTCCGGATTCAAAACGGCTGCGAAGTCTGTCTTCGAGAGTCTTGATTTCTTTCGGCGGACGGTCGGATGTAAGAACTATCTGGCTCTTTTCTTCGTAAAGAGTATTGAAGGTGTGGAAGAATTCCTCCTGGGTTGCTTCCTTTCCTCCGATGAACTGAATATCGTCCACGAGGAGAACGTCAGCCTTGCGGTATTTCTGACGGAATTCTGCGTTATTGTTCATTCTGATGGCTTCGATCATTTCATTTGTGAAATCCTCGCCCTTTACGTAAACAATAGCCTTTTCGGGATTGTTTTTCCTTATTTCATTGCGGATAGCATAAAGAAGGTGAGTTTTTCCGAGACCGGAATTACCGTAAATGAAAAGCGGGTTGTATGCTCTTACAGGGTTGGTTGCAACCGCAAGAGAAGCCGCATGAGCAAATTTATTTGAAGAGCCGACAATGAAGGTGTCAAACGTAAATTCATAATCGGCATTAATCATGCTTTCGTTAAGTTCCTTTTCATTCTGTTCAATTTCCTCAGGAACAGTAAATACAATTTCAATGCCAGTGCCGAAAACACTTTCAAAGGCATTGTTGAGAAGCTGCATATATCCCCTGATAAGTGTCTGGCGATGGAAATCTCCCGGTACCATAAGTACTGCTTTTCCCTCAGCAAAATCCAGAGTAACGGGTTCAATTTTGCTTATCCATGTCTTGTATGCTACTTCTGTGATATTTGCCTTGCAATATTCACACACAAGATCCCAAGCTTCATTAAATGAATCCATATATTCATTCTCTCCTGTTTCTTTAATTTATTTCCTTCCGCTTGTAATGCGGAATATGTCATTTTTTAGTGTTTTTATTTGAAAAAAAACACCTATACAAGGATAAGTATATCATAAATTTATATGTTAATCAAGCAGTGAAAAACAAATTTCCAAATATTTACGGTCGCGGTATTTTTAATGCTTACAATACTGAATAAGTAAATCACATGTAGTTCTGAAACGCTTTCGACTTTCAACATTTTGTAAAAAAATAGTTGAAAATTTGAGTAAAGAAACCGATTTTATAAAAAAAGCTCTTAAAATCGAATAAAAATTTAAAAATTCAGTTGACAGAACCATGCTCTATAGTTTATAATTTTACGGTGCAAGGTTATATCCTGAGCTTGTCGCGCCCTTTTTGGCGTTTATGACAGGTATCAGACATTGCCTGTAACTGACAATGTCGTCTTTGAAAGGAGGTAGTTTCAATGCTGAGAACATATCAGCCCAAAAAGCTTCACAGAAAGAAGGAGCATGGCTTCAGAAAGAGAATGTCTACCGCTAACGGCCGCAAGGTGCTTGCCCGCCGCAGAGCAAAGGGAAGAAAGAGACTTACATACTGATTTTTAGTCAGTCTTCTTCCGAAAGCAAATATGCATACAGTCTGTTCCTGATACGAGAAGGTGGGACGCTTTGAGTGATATCATCACTTTAAAAAGAAATAACGACTTTCGCAGGCTTTATTCGAGAGGCCGCTTTTTCCTGTCTCCGGTTCTTGTTACATATGTAATGAAGAATCGCCGTGATGAGGTTCGTATCGGCATTACTTCAAGCAAAAAGATTGGTAAGGCTGTAGTGCGCAACAGATCTCGCAGAGTAATACGTGAAGCGTATCGAGAGCTTTCATCTCAGGTAAAGCCCGGCTACGATATAGTTTTTGTTGCAAGGGGTAAGACTCCTTTTGTCAAAAGCACGGAAATTCTGCGTGTCATGAAGAAAGAGCTGAAAGAGGCGGGTGTTTTAAAATGAAGCGCCCGCTTATTTGGCTTATACGTTGTTATCAGAAATACATATCATCCGCAACTCCTCCCAGCTGTAAATACTACCCTACATGTTCTAACTACGGTATAGAGGCGATATCAAGATTCGGAGCCTTAAAAGGAATGGCGCTGACTATCTGGAGGATACTGCGCTGTAACCCTTTTTCAAGAGGGGGATTTGACCCCGTGCCCGAAAAAAAGCAGAGGGCAAAAAGGATCAATTGGGAAAACAGGGATCATAAGGAAAAGGGATGAAAGGACGGGTTTATATTTAATGGAGTTTATATTCAACACGCTTGGAGGTATTTTCGGTTACATTCTGTGGTTTGCCTTTTATCTTGTTAAGAATTTCGGTATTGCTATCATTATATTTACCTTTATTATCAAGATACTGCTGTTCCCCTTTTCTATCATTCAGCAGAAGTCAATGGCGTCCAATGCCCGTTTCCAGCAAAAACAGCGGGAAATCATGGAAAAGTACAAGAATGATAAGGTAAAGGCAAACGAAGAAGTACAGAAGCTGATGGAAAAGGAAAACGTCAGCCCTACGGCAGGATGCCTGCCTATGATGGCGCCTATGTTCGTAATGCTCGGCGTATGGTATGCCGTAAGAAATCCGCTTACAAACGTTCTTCATATTGCATCAGATAAGGTCGATACTGCTCTTGCAAGTATTTCAACTATTCCCGGAATAGGTCTGAATATCAACAGCCAGCAGTACGGTCAGATAAGCATTGTTAAATATTTCGGTTATCTTCAGCAGTTTTTCGTAGACGCAGACGGAAACAAACTTTTTACATCACAGGAAACAGCAAGTATAAATGAATTCAGCCACGGCTTTAATTTTCTCGGACTCGACCTTCTTGCAACTCCCAGCCAGAGTCCCTTTTCTTCCATGATGTGGATCATTCCCGTACTGTGTTTTGTAACATACGTTCTGTCAATGCTGCTTACCCAGTGGCTCAACGGCACAAAGATGCAGGGCTGCATGCTTGCAATGGTATTTGGTATGCCTCTGTTTTCAGCATGGATTTCCTACAGTGTTCCTGGTGCGGTTGGTTTCTACTGGATCACATCTACAGTTCTCGGCTTTGCTCAGTCACTTATCCTTAACAAGTTCTACAGCCCGAGTATAATGGAAGCAAAGGCCGAAGCACAAAGAGTTCTGCTGCGGCGTCAGCAGGAAGCGAATTACGAATTTATTGAAGTACCTGATTATCAGGCGCCCTCGTCTCTGAGTAAAGCGGACGTTGTAAAGGAAGTTCAGAGTAAATCGGGCAATTCGAAAAAGAAAACGAATAAATCAGGCTCTGATAATAAGAGCAGTTATCAGGGAAGAAAAAAATAACAGGGGGTTAAAAAATGATTAAAGAAGTTACGGTTACAGCCGAAACAATAGAAGAAGCAGAACAAAAAGCACGCGAACAGCTTGGCAGAGATGAAATTAACGTTGAGGTTCTGCAGCAGCCCGAAAAGAAAAAATTCGGCCTGTTCGGCGGCAATCCTGCAAAAATCAGAGCATATATCGAGCTTGCACCCGTTGACTGCGCAAAGGAATATCTTGAGGATATTCTTGGCAAGATGGGAATCAGCGGCTTTGAGCTTACAAGTGAGGAAATTGAAGGCGGCGCAGTAATCAATATTGAGGGCGACGACATTGGATTCATTATCGGACACAGAGGAGAAACCCTCGACGCACTGCAGTACCTGACAGGTCTTGTAGCAAACCACGTTGACAATGAATACTACAGAATTTCGATAAACATCGGTAACTATCGTGAAAAGAGAGAAAAGACACTTGAAATTCTCGGCAGAAAGCTTGCTTTCAAGGCAGTAAAGACCGGTGCAAAAACTTCTCTTGAACCGATGAACCCCTACGAGAGAAGAATAATCCATACAGCAGTTCAGAAGGTAAGAGGTGCTACCTCATGGAGTGAGGGCGAAAACCTGCAGCGTCACGTTGTAATTGGTCCCGATCCCGAGTATAAGCCCTCATATCGTGAAAGAGGCGGCTACGGCAGAGTCAGACGTCAGAGCAATTTCAATAAGGACGGCTCATATAACCGCAGACCCCGTACTACCGGATATCAGCGCAGAGTTTACAGTGAGGACGAGGCTCATCCGCAGGACAGCATGTTCTCCAGCTTTGAAAACGACAGCTCCTCAGAGCGCGTAAGAGAAAGCATTAACGAGCGCCCCGATACTTCCCTTTACGGAAAGATTGAAATCAGAAAGCGTCCGGAAAGTGAAGAAGAATAAAAAAATATACTTCGTCCAGAGCGGCGAAGGGCTGATGTTTTATTGACCACCGTAAGGGGATGCCCGTTTCCGGGCGTCCCCTATTTTAAAATCAGATTACTGTTTGCGGCTTTTGGCGATGAGAAATCAGAGCATGACAGTATTCTGTCATATGGAGGTTATTATGGAAAAGACAATAGCAGCAATTTCGACACCGAACGGTGCCGGTGGAATGGGTGTTATCAGAATATCCGGCGAAAATGCGCTTGCAGTTGCTGAAAGTGTTTTCAGCTCCGTTTCAGGAAAAAAGATTTCGGAAATGAAGGGCTATACAGCATCATTCGGAAAAATTATGGATGATGATGAAATGATTGACGAGGCTGTTGCACTTGTTTTCCGCGCTCCGCACAGCTATACCGGAGAGGATGTAGTCGAAATCTCCTGTCATGGCGGAATGTATGTGACCAGACGAGTGCTAAGGGCAGTTATTTCACACGGCGCAGCTCCTGCAGGACCCGGAGAATTTACGAAAAGAGCATTTCTAAACGGAAAAATGGGTCTGACAGAGGCAGAATCCGTTATGGATATCATTTCCGCAAACGGGGAACAGTCAGCAAGAGCTGCTCTCGGAATAAAGGAAGGCAGACTTCGCAGGAAAATTGACGAGGTACGCACGCAGCTTATTACTCAGGCAGCACACCTTGCAGCATGGGCTGATTATCCGGAGGACGAAATACCGGAGGTCGACGAAACCGAGCTTAAAGCAGCGCTTTACGATTCTGCTGAAAAGCTGTCTGCACTGCTTAAAACCTATGACGCAGGAAAGCTAATGAGAGAAGGCGTGGATACTGTTATCGCAGGAAAGCCTAATGTGGGAAAATCGACGCTTATGAATCTGCTGTCCGGCTGCGAGCGTTCCATTGTAACAAATATTCCCGGCACTACGAGGGATATTATTGAAGAAACGGTTATCCTCGGCGGTATTCCGCTGAGACTGAGCGATACTGCAGGAATACGCACAACGGATGATCCCGTTGAAAGCATAGGCGTCAGCCGTGCAAGGGACAGACTGCTGTCTGCGGGGCTTGTTTTTGCTGTTTTTGATGCAAGCATTCCGCTGACGGACGATGACCGGGAGCTTATTTCTCTGCTTGAAAATGCTCCGGCTGTTGCAGTTATCAACAAAACTGATCTTGATGTTAAAATCGACGACGCATTTATCAGGGAAAGGATAAAGCATGTTGTAAGTATTTCTGCCAAAAACGGCAGCGGTATTTCTGAGCTGGAGGCGCAGGTCAGTCAGATAGTAGGTGCGTCAGGTCTGGATACAACACAGGGAATTCTTGCAACAGAGCGACAGAAGGCAGACGCACAAAAAGCCCTGACTCTGATAGAGGAAGCCCGTCTTGCGCTTGACGCCGGAGTTACACTTGATGCGGTAACGGTCGTTATAGAGGATGCGATTGACAGCCTGCTGGAGCTTACGGGAGAAAGAGTGACAGAAGCTGTTGTCGATAAGGTGTTTTCTCAGTTCTGCGTGGGTAAATAGATATTTGAGAAGGGAATGTTCTTGATGGACATTCCTTTTTTGTAATTTAGAATCTGTTATACGGCGGTTTACAGTTTCTGATATGAAAATTATTATTTGAGATAACAGAATCGCTGCAAAACTACTATCTCGGCTTGCGCCGGGCACCTCATCAGTCGACGTCCGGCTTCGCCGTATGTCGACAGCTTCCCCAGAGGGGAAGCCTGTTTTCTACCACCGAAT
>ONAX01000027.1 GCA_900315875.1 uncultured Eubacteriales bacterium
CACCACAAGCTGAGCTTTACCGAAAAGGATACCGTTACTTCAAAGCTCAAGCAGCTGGAACTTGACCCGATAGCAGTAAAAAGGGTTCTGCTATCCCAATGTGACCCGGAATGCTGCGGAGGACTGGGGCTGCTTCCGAAATACGAGCTCCATTCCACGGCAAGGGTGCTCGCAGTGCTGACTATAGCCGATCCCAAGGATAATGTAATGAAAAGCACCTTACCGGATGACAATGTTTCAAAAAGCGCCGCAGGGCTTTTCAGGGGCAAAAGCATTTTGGGGGAATACTTCAAATGGGTATATGACGTTTTCGGTGACGGCTCGGTGCTTGCAGTTGACATTGGCGGCCATTCAAATGCAATGGCAGGCTTTTATTTCCCCGAAAAAGAGATATTTTTTGCGGCAGACGCATCTGTTGATGAAAGAGCAATTTACGAAAACCTCATCCCGACGGATAAGCTTCTGTCAATGCAGTATGACGCTGACGAATATCTCTGCGGAATGATGAATCTGAGAAAAATTCACAAAGATCACCCCGAGGTTAAGCTGCTGTTCTCCCACAGCGAGGCGCAGGAACTATAAAAAATAGCTTATTTTCTAATAACGCCTTGATGTCTGTCACTATCGGTACTATAATTAATTTACCAAAAAACAATATGAAAGGATAGTCTATGAAAAACAATAAAAAGGCTGCTGTAGAAGAAGATATCAGCGGCTCTGTTAAACCCGGGAAGCGGAAAAAGCAAAAACGGGAAAAGAACAAAAACAGCAACGGAATGCGTCTTGCCAAGCGTTGGCGCAGAGGTTTTTCTTCTGTTATTTTCAGCAGATTTTCTCTGGTGCTTTTGCTGCTTATCTTCCAGGCATTTTTAATGGTTGTTGTAATGCAGTTGTTTGAGCTTGTAATTGCCGGCTTTATTCTCAACACCGAGATGTATTTTTTACTGCTTGAGCTGCTGCAGTTTACTTTGCTTGTTGCCATTCTGAACAGCAACATGAACTCAACTGCAAAGCTGCCATGGGTTCTGCTGATTGCGACCGTGCCATATTTCGGAATACTGTTCTATTTATGGACAAAGCTGGAATTCGGTCATCGCAAGGTCAGAAACAGGCTCTATACTCTCTACAGTGAACCTTCTGCAAAGCTGAAACAGAACACAAGCGCCCTTGAAGGCATATATAAGGCTGACGAAGGCTCAAAGGGACTTGCAAATTACCTTTATACCATCAGCAAATCGCCTGTATATGAAAACACCTCTGTAAAGTACTACAAGCTCGGCGAAGACAAATTCAACGCAATGCTTGAAGAGCTTGAAAAAGCTGAAAAGTTTATCTTCATTGAATATTTTATCATTGCTGAAGGCTATATGTGGGGCAATATCCTTGAGATACTTGCAAAAAAGGCCGCCCAGGGCGTAGATGTACGCGTTATGTACGACGGCACCTGCGAGCTTTCTTCCCTCCCCTATTACTATCCGAAGCGTATGAAAAAGCTCGGAATCAAGTGCAAGGTGTGGGAACCGATAAAGCCGGTCGTCACCTCATCCTACAATTACAGAGACCACAGAAAAATCCTTGTTATCGACGGAAAGGTAGCTTTCACCGGAGGCGTAAACCTTGCAGACGAATATATCAACAAGGAAACACGCTTCGGTCACTGGAAGGATACAGCAATACTGATAAAGGGCGCCGCTGTGGACAGCTTTACGGTAATGTTCCTGCAGATGTGGAATGTCAAGGAAAAGACAACGGAGGATTTTTCAAAATATCTCGGTCTGTATGACAGAAACACCCGCGCAAAGGGCTACATTATCCCCTACGGCGAAACACCGCTGAACAAGCATAAGGCCGGCGAACGTGTATACGAGGATATCCTTTACAATGCAAAGGATTATGTTTACATAATGTCTCCGTACCTGGTTCTGGATGACGACCTTACGAATGCTATGCGTTTTGCCGCTGAAAGAGGCGTCGACGTCAGGATAATCCTACCCGGAATCCCAGACAAAAAGGCCGTTTTCGCACTGGCAAAAAGCCACTACAAAAATCTTATGGATGCCGGCGTTAAAATCTACGAATATACTCCCGGCTTTGTTCACGCAAAGGTTTTTGTAAGCGACGACAAAAAGGCAGTAGTCGGAACGATAAACCTCGACTACCGCAGCCTGTACCATCACTTTGAATGTGCTGCGTACATGGTGGATGTACCGTGTATCAGCGACATACTTGCTGACTACCGGGAAACTCTTCCGAAATGCAAGGCAATAACCTATGATACACTCAAGCATGAAAAGCTGAAAACAAAGCTCACGGGCAAGCTGATGAAGCTGATTGCTCCGATGCTCTGATAACAAAAGATTCAAACCCAACAAACAAGGCTGTGAAGACATACGGCAGATGCCCGTCTTCACAGCCTGATTTTAATTCTTATCTTTTTTATTCCTTACTGCGCCAACTATTTTAATGATAACAATCACCAATATCATTGCTCCGAGGATAATAAATACCGGTGTCATTACGCTGAGCAGATAACTCTGAAATTTCTGGGCGTCAGACATAGTCGATTCAGATGATTCAGCCTGGCTGCTCTGCTGCTTGCTGCTTTCAGCCGAGGATTCATCGGTTTTGCTTACCTCTTCTGATATTTCGGAGGTAACTTCTTCGGCTTTCTTTCCGCACACCTTACACTTTCCATTTTCGGCATCGTGAACTGCCTTAATATCTGTATCTATTGATGCAGAATAGCGTATTTCATCAATATCAGAATGGCAGGCATACTGAACCGTCTTATCGCCGTTCACCGTAACGCCCGTCTTATTGTCGAGATAATATCCGAGCTTGGTGTCAACGCTGAACGTAACGTGGTAGTTCTTGCCGCCGTCAAATGTACCGATAAACGGGTCACTGAGATATGTACCGTTATCAAAGTAATTCTGCAGATTACCGTTTGATATTGTCCATCCGCCTGTCAGTGCAACACCTTCGGAATCACAGCTGAATTCCGGCTTATTGGTCTGGGTGGAATAATCGTAAATACTGGTTGTTTCGTGCTTTGACTTGCGGTCAACATCCGTTTCAACGCCGCATATGGGGGCATCGAGTTTAACATCGATACTGTCCACATGCTTGAAATAGACCGCATAAAGCTTTGTATCGGAATAAATGGTAGTATTATATGCATTGTTGCTTTTTATTTCAGCCATATACTCTTCCGCATTCTTGAAGTGGGACAGCGGGTATCGTGACAGCCTGCTGAAAATATAGCCTTCAGCGTCAAGCAGTGCAAAGTCGAGGGTTTTGTTATCTATAAGCGACATTACGCTTGTGCCCTCCACTACATTCTTGACAGTGGTCGTCTTGCCCGTTTCCTCGCTGATAACAGTAAGGGTATATTTCTGTTTTTCTCTTGATTCCTGTTTTGAAGACTCTTCCTTCCGGCTATTCTCTGCATCAGACGATTCTGATTCCTGTGTAGTTACGGATTCTGCGTAAGATTCGGCAGAGCTTTCATTCTCTGCAAACGATGTTATGGAAAATGCTGTCGATAATGATACTGCCATTGCCGCAGAGACAGCAAGGCAAATTATTTTTTTATTCATATTTCCTCCTTTAAAAATTCAGCATTCAGCATTATGGTCATTATACTATATATACCAAAATTTTGCAACCCCTTGAGACTGCCGGCGAGCCGCCGGTGCCGACAGGCGGCTTTGTCGCCGCGCGTTGTCGCTCGTTACACTCGCTCTGAACTCACACTCAAAATTTTATCGCCGCGTTTCGCATTTATCCCAGAATTTTTTTACACTAACGACTGCATGCAAAAACCGTTTCGTCAGTACATTACAGAAAAAGTAAAGGAGGCCTTCATTTTCTCAGCAGCCCGCAGACAGGCTAAAATTACGTCATTTTTCCTCTTTTGCAAAAAACAACCGCCGGAGAAAAACTCCGGCGGAAATTGGTATTATTCAGAAAATCAGTCTTCCTCGAAGAACTTAGCATGAATAGCCTTTACAGCAGCATCTGCATCGTCCTCATCGATAAGAACGGAGATCTTGATTTCGCTTGTAGAAATCATGCGGATATTGATGTGAGCATCGTACAGAGCCTCGAACATCTTTGTAGCTACGCCGGAATGGCTTTCCATACCTGCGCCTACGATGGAGATCTTTGCAACCTTTTCGTCAACAAGAACATTCTTGCCGCCTACTGTATTGATGTAATCGTCCATTACTTCCTTAGCTTCCTTTGCAGCACCCTTTGCAACTGTAAAGGAAATATCCTTTGTGCCGTCACGGCCGATGGACTGGAGAATGATGTCAACATTGATCTTCTTAGCAGAAAGACGTGAGAAAAGCTTGAATGCAAGACCCGGTTCATCCGGAACGCCTACTACTGAAACTCTCGCTACCTCTGTATCCTTTGCAACGCCGCTGATCAACATTTTTTCCATTTTTTTAGCCTCCTTAACAATGGTGCCGGGGGTGTTTGTAAAGCTTGAAAGAACCTCCAGCTCTATATTATATTTCTTAGCCATTTCTACGCTTCTGTTATTAAGAACCTGTGCGCCAAGTGTTGCAAGCTCAAGCATTTCGTCATATGAAATTGTCTTAAGCATTTTTGCATTCGGGATCTTTCTGGGGTCAGCGGTGTATACACCCTGAACGTCAGTAAAAATCTGGCACAGATCCGCATGCATTGCAGCTGCAATAGCAACCGCACTTGTATCAGAGCCGCCTCTGCCGAGTGTTGTAACATCCTCATAGCGGTTCAGGCCCTGGAAGCCTGCAACTACAACAATGTTGTTCTTGTCAAGCTCCTTTTCAATTCTGTCTGTACGAACTCTCTTGATTCTTGCCGATGTATATGCCGATGAAGTCTGGAAGCCTGCCTGCCAACCCAGAAGGGAAACAACAGGATATCCAAGCTTTTCTATCGCCATAGCCAACAGTGAAATGGAAATCTGCTCGCCTGCTGCGAGGAGCATGTCCTTTTCTCTTTTGGACGCATCGGGATTGATCTCGTTTGCCTTTTCAATGAGGTCATCGGTAGTATCGCCCTGAGCCGATACAACAACAACAACCTTGTTGCCCTTTTTGTAGGTATCGGTTACGATCTTTGCTACGTTGAACACTCTCTCGGCATTTGCTACCGAGCTGCCGCCGAATTTCTGAACAATCAGACTCATTTTCTTTCCCCCAAATCTTTTTACTTTGGATATATCACAGATCCGCTGCTATACGGATCTTTGATTGTACTGTAACGCCTGCAGCCTCAAGAGCAGCAATGGTCTTTTCCTGATCTGCTACCTTCATGCTGCCGGTAACGAACGCAAACTCGTTTTCACCTGCATCCGCACGGACAATAACCTTCATATCCGGGAACAGCTCTGCTGCCTTTTCAGCAGCGGCCTTCTTATCCTCTGCTTCTGCACGGATATAGATCGGATATTCTGTTTTCTCGTAAGGCTTTACAAGGCTGCCGTCGCCATCCTCCCAGAACACAAACTTGCGCTCCTTGAGGTGCTTTACGCAGTCAATAATATCTGCAACAACGGCGCTTGCGGTCGGAAGCTTGCCTGCACCCTTGCCGTAGAATACTACGTCGCCGGTGGAATCGCCCCTTACGAGTATGCCGTTGAATACATCGTCAACGCCTGCGAGCTGGCTGCTCTTTTCGATGAGCATCGGCTCAACAGTAATATCAAGCTTTCCGTCGTCAAGCTTCTTGACCTGACCGATAAGCTTTACAACGCCGCCCCATGATGCGGCATATGCAACATCTGCGAGGGTCATCTTAGTGATGCCCTGAGTATGTACGAATTCAGGATAGATATGCTTGCCGTAGCAAAGAGATGCGAGAATACATATCTTGCGGCATGCATCGTGGCCTTCAACGTCTGCAGCAGGATTTCTCTCTGCATAACCGAGCTGCTGAGCCATTTTCAGAGCGTCCTCAAAGGACATGCTGTCCTTTATCATCTTAGCGAGAATGAAATTCGTGGTACCGTTGAGAATACCGGCAACCTCAATTACCTCATTGGCTGCAAGGCAGAGACTGATCGGTCTGATGATCGGAATACCGCCGCCGACGCTTGCTTCGAAAAGATAGTTTACGTTATTGTCCTTTGCAATCTGTAGAAGCTCTGCGCCCTTTGTAGCAACAAGCTCCTTGTTTGAGGTTACAACGCTCTTTCCGGCAAGCAGGCATGCCTTTGTAAAATCATATGCCGGGTGGACGCCTCCCATAACCTCGGCAACGACCTTTACTTCATCATCATTCAGTATGTCGTCGAAGTTCTTGGTGAATTTGTCCGCATAGGGGCTGTCGGGGAATTCTCTGATATCAAGAATGTACTTGACATTAAGCTCTGCGTCGGAACGTTTCATTATGCCGTCACGGTGATTCATAATGACCTCGACAACTCCCGAGCCAACAACTCCGTGTCCCATTACTGCTACCTGTACCATAAATATATCTCCTTATTTTTTACGTTTTAGTCTTCCGGCTGTTCAGGCGTCTCATTTCCGCCGCCTGCGTCATCTCCGCCGCCGCTGTCAGGGGTGGGATTATCATCTCCGCCGCCGCCATCGGGGGTCGGATTATCGTCTCCGCCGCCGTCGGGAGTCGGATTATCATCTCCGCCGCCGCCATCAGGGGTGGGATTATCGTCTCCGGGATTGTCATCTCCGGTATTATCGCCGTTTTCGCCGCCGTTTTCGCCGTTCTCGCCGTCGTTTTCGCCGTCTCCTGTATCGTCCTCGTTTTTGCTGTCTTCGTCGTCATCGTCCGACTCCTGTTCACCCGGGTTCGGATCATAGCGTGAGGTTGGCGGCATATTATCCTTAGTGTAATATCCGACTGCGACATTTCTGTCTACAGGATAATTTGTGATATAGCCATCGGAAACGTGGTAATTCTGCTGTACTACATCTCCGCCGAGCGAATACGACTTGGAGGGCTTATCCTTCAGATATTCCTTCATAAGCTCTGCCCAGAGGTAATGTATCCTTGTCTGCTCCTCGTATGCGATCGGTGAATTTGTATTATGACCGGTCCAGATTGCTGCTGCAGCATAGGGCGAGCAGCCTACAAACCAGTTATCGCACGCGCTGTCGGTTGTACCGGTCTTGCCGATGATATCCCAACCGTCAACCTGCGCTCTGTAACCGAACGCTCCGTCAGCATATACAACCTCATGCAGAAGTCTGTTCATAATTGTTGCCGTTTCAGGGGTAATAGCCTGCATAGGCTTGCCTCTGTCACGGTTATCAAGTATTACGTTGCCCTCGCTGTCCTCTACATAATAGTAGGTATAGGGCTCATAGTAGAATCCGCCGTTACCGAACATTACGTATGCGGCAGCCATTTCGTCAATTGTTACACCGCCGTTGAAACCACCGATTGAAAGACCTGCACGGTTTTGGGAATCTTCCTCCGGATTGAGGTGAGTGAAATTCAGAACCTGAGTCAGGAAATTATAGCTGTTTTCCATTCCGAGAAGATCAAGCACATGAACGGCTGCTGCGTTAGAAGAAATATCCAGCGCCTTTGTTACAGTGATCTTGCCGTAATACGTTCCGTAAGCATTGATAGGTCCGCTCATTGAACCGTTCCAGTCAGGAACAGGGTTATCCTCTACCTGTGCGGAGAAGTTCAGAAGCTTGTTATTTATTGCCGGAGCATATGTCGCAATAGGCTTGATTGTCGAACCGGGCTGCAGAACGGACATCGTTACGTTATCCCATACAAGTCTGCCGTCCTTTTCAGTACGTCCGCCAACGGTTGCAAGCACTCTGCCTTCAAGGTCGAGCATCTCGTAGCCGATATTCAGTGTGGGGTCTCCCGGAGTTTTCCAGTCTCTTACTATCTTTTCAGCAGCGTTCTGAGTTTTCAGGTCCATTGCGCTGTAGATGTTCAGACCCTTGTTATAGATCATATCCTCAGCAGTGTCGGAATCGATTCCGAGCTTTCTCTGCAGATCTCTCAGAACATCACGGTATATTCTGTCCATATACCAGTTCCAGTCGCTTTCGTCATCATCGTCGTCATCTTCCATTTCGTAGCCGATGAACTTAAGCTCTCCAAGCTCTGTAAGAGCCTGGGTATACTGGTCAAGATCAATCTTTCCCTGAGTAAACATTTCATAAAGCACATGTCTTGCCCTTGTTTTTGTCTTCTCCGGGAAAACAAGCGGATCATAAAGATATGGGTTCTGCGTAATGCCAGCAATTGCAGCGCATTCGGCAATTGAACAATCCTTGATATCCTTGTTATAGTAGAGTCTTGCAGCAGCCTGAACGCCGTTGCAGCCTGAACCGTAGTTTACAATATTAAGGTAGGCTTCGATAATATCATCCTTGGAATTCTGTTCCTCAAGCTTCAGTGCTCTGAATATTTCCCTGAGCTTTCGTGTGATACTTACTTCGTTATCATTTGTTATATTCTTGATGAGCTGCTGGGTGATGGTAGATCCGCCGTAGTCAGCTCCGCCCGTAGCGAGAGTCAGTATTGCGCCGCCCGTTCTGATGGGGTCAACACCGTTATGATCGTAAAAACGCTTATCCTCGATTGCGATCTGGGCATTTATCATATCCTTGGGAATATCCTGATAAGGCACCCATACGCGGTTCGTACTGGAGTAAAGCTCCATGTACTTTTCAAACTCGTCCGTTTCCTCATTCTTTATCCAGACAAAGCTTGTCAGGCTCAGCTTGATTTCATCAAGGTCAAACGGCAGCGGTTCGGACGCAATGCCGATAATATAGATAAGGGTTGATATAGCAACGACAATTCCGGTTGTAATAACTATCAGGACTATTGTCAGAATCAGCTTGCTTATCGATGAAAAAAAGTTTCCTATGATGGAAAGTGCCGAAACAGAAGAGCCCGAAACGGTTTCTTCGCTGTAATTGCTTATATCGGTTTTTCTCATAGCTTGTATTCCGCCTCCGTTTGTTCGTCAGTTTGATCATCTTTTCCGGCATCGGAAGAAAACTATTATTCAAAATGCTTTCCGCCGTTATATTTTTAGAAATACACAGCTAATTATAGCATAATTTCGTGCCAATATCAAGAAAAAATCTTTATTTTCGGTTCATCTGCGTATATTTTTCCCTGCAATCACAAACACTGTCATTGAGGTGAAGCTTAATGAAGCGTATGATTGGATTTACCGGAAGTCTGCTTTTATTATTTCTTCTTTTTTCTGCTGTTATTCTGCCATCGTTCAAGCGCGCAGGCGCAAATGCCGCAAAGCCGCTGCAGGAGGAATCGTTCTATACTCCGGCATCGGCAGAAAACGACAGCTGCAAATTTATCCTTAAGGACAGCAACGGCTGGGTTGCGGCATTCCGTGCCGGTGAGGACAAGCCTTTTTACGTGAGCAGCACGCGGGTCTGCGACCTGCCGGAGGTTGACAGAAACGAACTTAAAAAGGGTATCAAGGCAGGTACAAGGCAGCAGCTCGGGCATCTTCTGGAGGATTTTTGCAGCTGATTTGATATATTTAATCAATTGACAATTTATCGTATAATATCGTGAAAAAATAGTCTGAAATTTCAAAAAATTGTATATTTGCACAAAATATTTTTAAAACGCAATGTTTTTGTACGAATTTTACACTACAAAGCATAGATTATCAATTAAAAAGTGACGATTATCGTACAGAAAAGAACTCTGACTTTCCGTCAGCCTACAATTATTGTGATTTTCTTTTATACAATTACACAAAAAATACGTGACTATTTTTTTATTATACTGTATAATACTATTACCAGGTAGATTAAGAAAGGGGGCATTTCGATGTACAGTATGATATCTTATTGGCTCAAATACTATCGGCATGAGTGCGGACTCACTCAGCAGCAGGTAGCAGACAGACTCAAGATTGAGCGTTCGACGTACACCTATTATGAAACTGGTAAGACGAAGCCGGACATTAATACTCTTATCAAGATCGCCAAGGTTTACGACATCAGCTATACCAAGCTTCTTCAGGGCGTGGAAGATGAAATGGAAGAAGCGGTTGCAGACATCCATTCGGGTCCTGCAGATGACGATTCGCTCAAATACCGTACACATGCAACGACAAAGTACGAGGTTGAGCTTCTTTTCCTTGTAAGGAACCTTTCTCCCAAACACAGAAAAGAGGTTATTAATCTCGCAAAGAGACTTGTTGCAGATACCGAGACAAACAAATAATGGGGAGAAATTATGCTTCGTGATTCTTTTTGGGAGTTCCATCCTATGATGTCTCAACGCAAAAACTGAAAGCTGCGTATTCGGCAATAGCGGAATACGCAGCTTTTTTTGTCATATTTTTCTGCTGAGAATACTATATAATGATAGGGCCGAAATCGCTGTCAGGATATTCGGTAGCCTTAATCTTGCCGGTCTTTTCGTTGATCTCTATTATGGAATACCTTCCGCCGTAGCCCATTGCGCCGGGATTCAGAAGAAGCATGCCGCCGTCAACGGTGCAGAACTGCTTATGTGTATGCCCGAACAGAAGAATATCCGCATTGTTCTGGTGACCGAAATTTGTAATACGGCTGTATCCGTTCTTGACTCCGAACATATGTCCGTGAGTTACGATTATCTTTTTGGAACACAACTCGCTCTGCTGCACCAGCGGAAGATCACAATACCAGTCGCAGTTTCCGGCTACGGCTATATATGCCTTGTTGCGATGGGCTGCACGAATTGTCTGAAGATCCCTGTGACCGTCGCCGCAGAACACGATAACGTCGGCGCTGCGATGGCGGCGGACGGCGCTGTCAAAGGAGGCTGTATCTCCGTGGCTGTCGGATATAACAAGTATTTTCATAGCAGTCACTTCCTGAAACTATCTGAAATGAGGTGATAATATGGACGAAAAAGGCGTAAACAAAATGTTCTCCGGACTGTCGCGTGAGCAGCAGGAACAGGTACGTGAAATCCTGTCCGATGAAAAGCGCACACGGGAGATCCTGAGCACTCCGCAGGCACAGAAGCTGATGAAAAAGCTGACGGGAGACGGTAAAAATGGCTGATCTTGATAAAACTCTAAATTCCATTCTGAGCGATCCCGAGGCTATGGAGCAGATCAAGGCGCTGGGAGAAGCGATGGGCATTTCAGTACCCGAAGAAAAGTCTCAGCCGGTGCCTCAAAGCGTGGCTGCGCCTTCGGGAGAAATGCTCGGAATGATGATGAAAATAGCACCGATGCTGGAAGCGATGAACGAAGAAAACGACAGCACGAGGCTGCTTTATGCACTGCAGCCGTTCCTCAGTGAAAAGCGCCGGGGACGGGTGGACAAGGCAGTACGGTTGCTGTCTCTTATGAGGGCTGTGCCGATGCTGAGAGAAAGCGGCATAAGCCTGTTTTAATCCGGGGGTGAGCATACGGACGGTGCAGAGCTTGAAAGAATGATACAGCAGGCACGGCAGCGGATGAGCGAAGCACATGCGAGGGCTCACCCGTCTCAGCAGCCTCAGCAGCCCGAGGAAAAACCGCTGGAGCCCGAGAAGAAAAAGGAAGAAAAAACGCAAAAGCAGAGCCATGCTGCCGACGAATCTCCGCCAGACGGTATTTTCAGCAGTCTGTTCCGTGATAAGGACAAAACGATAATTCTCGCACTGATGCTTCTTCTCGCTGACGAAAACGGTGACAACAGTCTGCTTTTTGCGCTGATGTACCTTCTTATGGACTGATTATCTTACCTGACCGTCGCCTTCAATCACGAATTTCATGGAGGTCAGCTCGCAAAGACCCATCGGTCCTCTTGCATGAAGCTTCTGGGTGGAAATTCCGATCTCTGCGCCGTTTCCGAACATGCCGCCGTCCGTAAAACGTGTGGAAGCGTTGACATAAACCGCAGCAGCGTCAACCTCTTCTGTAAAGCGGCGGGCTGATTTATAATCACTTGTTACAATACATTCACTGTGTCCGCTTGAATACTTTGCAATATGAGCCACAGCCTCATCGAAGCTGTCAACCACACGTACCGCGAGGATATAATCGCCGTATTCAGTTTCCCAGTCGCTTTCTACAGCAGGAACAACGCAGTCGCCGAGTATTTCACGGGTGCGCTCGCAGCCGCGCAGCTCAACATTCTTCTCGTCGAGTCTTGCCTTTATTGCGGGAAGTGCCTTTTCAGCAACAGCGCTGTGCACTAGTATGGTTTCTATCGCGTTGCAAACGGACGGACGTGATGTCTTTGCATTATATATAATGTTTGCAGCCATTTCAATATCGGCGCTTTCGTCAACATAGGTGTGGCAGTTTCCGGCACCGGTTTCGATTACGGGCACCTTTGCATTGTCAACAACCGCACGGATAAGGCCCTTGCCTCCTCTGGGAATGAGCACATCCAGATAACCCGTAAGATTCATCAGCTCAACGGAGGACGCGCGGCTTGTATCCTGAACAAGCTGTATGCAGTTGCGGTCAAGTCCGACGCTCTCAACGGCGTCGCGCATGATTTCAGCTATGCAGATATTGGAATTGATTGCTTCCTTGCCGCCGCGCAGGATAACTGCATTTCCGCTTTTAAGGCAAAGAACTGCCGCATCTGCGGTAACATTCGGGCGGGATTCAAATATAATACCGATAACGCCCAGCGGAACACGAACCTTTGTAATCTTCAGACCGTTGGGTCTTGTGCTGCCGGAAATAACGGTTCCTATAGGATCAGGAAGAGCCTCGACCTCACGCACACCCTGTGCGATTCCGTCGATTCTGCTTTCATTAAGCATAAGTCTGTCGAGCAGTGCAGCCGAAAGACCGTTGTTTTTACCGTTTTCAAGGTCTGTTGCATTTGCTGCAATAATTTTCGCAGCATTTGCCTGCAGTGCGGCTGCGATGGCCTCAAGAGCCTCGTTTTTCTTTGCGCCTGCTGTTGCAAGAGTACGGGCAGCGATTTTCGCCTTTTCGCCCATTTTTTCCATTTCTGTCATAGTTATCCCCCTCGGTGATTTATTCGTTTATCAAAGGCTTCCCTCTGCGGCAAGAAACATTGTTCCGATCTTTTCACCGCTGAGAAGTCTGTACAGGTTTGACGGGTCGTCGCCGCTCATTACGCAGGTATTGATTCCTGCAGCGGTAGCGGCGGAAGCTGCAATCAGCTTTGTTGACATGCCGCCCGTACCCCTGTTGGAGCCTGAGCCGCCTGCCATTTCGCGTACGGTATCGTCGATATGCGTTACTACGTCCACCTTTTCGGCATCCTTGAATTTTCTTGGGTCCTTGTCGTAAAGGCCGTCGATATCGGTCAGTATCACGAGCAGGTCGGATGCAGTAAGGTCTGCAACGATAGCCGAAAGATTATCGTTATCTCCGAAATTCATACCCTCAAGCTCATCAACGGCAACTGTATCGTTTTCATTGACAATAGGGATAATACCCATTTCAAGCAGTGTCTGGAAGGTATTGACAACGTTCTGCTTTGAGTGGTCATTTGTAACGATATTCCTTGTCAGAAGAACCTGAGCAACATAATTATTATATTCTCCGAAGAATTTATCATAAAGGAACATCAGCTCGCACTGACCGACTGCTGCAAGAGCCTGCTTATAGCGTGTTTCGGACGGGCGCTCAGTCATTTTCAGTTTGCCCATACCTACGCCGATAGCGCCGGAGCTTACGAGAATAACCTGTTTTCCGCTGTTATGCAGGTCGCTGAGCACCTTGCAGAGCTTTTCAAGTCTCTGAAGATTGACCTTTCCGTTTTCATATGTCAGCGTAGATGTGCCGACCTTTACTACGATTCTTCTTGTCTGGAATGTATTCATTTCCTCTTCCCCGTTTTCCTTTTTGAAATATCACAGTTATACCTAACATAATACTACTTTTTCACCCTCACGTCAAGACAAAGCGTGACCGTCAAACCGCCGTCAAACCGCCGCGCGTTTTCGCTCGTTACACTCGCTCTGAACCCACACTCAAAGTTTTATCGCCGCATTTCGCATTTATCCCAGAATTATTATTCATTAACATGACGCACAGAGCCAGCGGTTTCCACAGGATTTCAGAACACCGGCACTTTCCCGACTAATACTTACAAGGATGATATATATGAATATTCTGGCAGCTTGTGCTGCAGGTGCAGCTCTGGCGGCAGACGCGTGCGCCGTTTCTGTCGTATGCGGTGCTTCCGCAGAAAAAAAGAATGTCGGTGCTGTTTCGGCAGCGCTGAGCTTCGGACTGTTTCAGGCTGTAATGCCGATAGTCGGCTGGAGTGTCGGAGCACTCGGCAGCCGCATGATAAGCGGATTCGAGGGAATCGCTGCTTTTGCCGTGCTGTGTTTTCTCGGTGTAAAAATGATGCTCGACTGTTTTCGTCCTCCCGAAGTCACGCCGGGAGTCGGGCTTCGCGGACTTCTGCTGCTATCGGTTGCAACAAGCGTTGACGCAATGACAGCAGGAATAGCACTGCCGGCGGCTGTAGGAGCTACAAGCTTTCCGGGGCTGCTTGCAGCATGCGGAATAATCGGCGGCATAACTGCAGTGCTCAGCTTTATCGGATACATTGCAGGCAGCCGCGCTACAAGGCATTTCCCCGTCGCGGCAAGGCTTATCGGCGGTGCAGCGCTTACAGCACTTGGCATCAAGGCGCTTATCATGGGGTGATTCCGTATATTTTCGTAAAAGAAATATAAGCAGGCAACCGGCACTTACTCCGAGCCTGGTTGCAAGTGAAAAGTGCAGCACCATATACTGCGTATTGCTGATGCTTTGCAGATGCATGACTGATTTTATCTATTATAAGAAGCCCGACAATGCTCATGGTGTCACACAGCCGCAAAACGGTTGTATTTTCAGATTGTTGTGAACGGATAAAATAATCGAACTATTCACCGGATTATTCCTGTGAATACCGGTATTCCAGAGGTCTGGTGAACAGATGTGAACAGATAAAAAATCGATCTGTTCACAAGATTTTTCCCATGAATACTGGTGTTTCAGACGTTTTGTGAACGGATGAACGGATAATAATCTTAAAAGAGTAGAAAAATAAAGGTAATTATATAGAAAATGCGTTCACCCTTAAGCAGCCGGCAACGGAAATAATCAACAATTATTCGGACAGACTAACAACGAAATAATAGTGCCGCTGCAAACTACAACCGCGATCAGCCGACTTGTGGTTCTGATTCAGAGCGCAGCGTAAGCAAAGCGATTGTCGCGAAATGGCACCGTCGGCTCGCCGGCGAAATTTGTGGTGGGTTGATATTTGGCGGGTGGTGTGCTATAATTAGACATGCCTAAACCGTTTCCGGAGCTTTCGGAAACGATGCTTTATTTATTTCTGGCAATATGAGGAAAGAAACATGACACTCAAGGAACTTGAAAAAGGAAAAAGCGCCGTCGTGACTGCTGTCGGCGGCGAAAAACAACTTCGCAGACATTTTCTGGATATGGGTCTTATTCCGGGAACAGAGGTAACTGTTGTGAAATTCGCACCTCTCGGAGACCCCGTGCAGTTAAGACTGCGCGGATATGAGCTTACTCTCCGGCTTGAGGACGCTGCAAGGATAGAAATATCCCCCACCGCCTCCAAAAGCGAAAACACCGAACCGGTCGATATCAAGCCCTTCGTTCATCACCCGGGTCTCGGCGAAGAAGGACGTTTTCACCCGAAGGGCAGCGGCGATCCGCTCCCGAAGGACGCAACACTGAGCTTTGCGCTTGTAGGAAATCAGAACTGCGGCAAAACGACGCTTTTCAACCGCCTGACAGGCTCAAATCAGCATGTGGGCAATTTCCCGGGCGTAACTGTTGACCGTAAGGACGGAGAAATTCGCGACTATCCGAATACCGTCGTAACTGACCTGCCCGGCATTTATTCAATGAGCCCGTACAGCAGCGAGGAGATAGTATCTAGGAATTTCATCCTCGACGAAAAACCGACTGCAATTATCAATATTATCGACGCTACCAATATAGAAAGAAATCTCTATCTGACAATGCAGCTGCTCGAAATGAATATTCCGATGGTTGCGGCACTCAATATAATGGATGAGGTGACGGCTAACGGCGGAGCTGTGGATATAAACGGTCTTGAAGAGCTTCTGGGCATACCTGTTGTACCGATCTCCGCTGCAAAAAACGAAGGCTTAGACGAACTTGTCCGACATGCTCTGCATATTGCACGTTACCGCGAAAAACCGTCCCGGCAGGATCTGTGCAGTCCCGACCAGAGAGGCGGCGCCGTTCACCGCTGTCTGCACGCAGTAATACACCTTATCGAAAGCAAAGCAAAGGCGAAGGAGCTTCCCGTGCGTTTTGCTGCGTCAAAGCTTGTGGAAGGCGACGAACTTATCGCCGAAAGGCTCGGTCTGAACGACGGAGAAAAAGAACTGATAGAAACAGTCGTGCGTGAAATGGAAAAGCAATGCGGACTGGACAGAAATGCAGCAATCGCCGAAATGCGCTTTTCGTTTATACAGAAGGTGTGCCGCAGCACAGTAAGAAAGCCTCACGAAAGCCGCGAAACAAAACGCAGCCGCACCATTGACCGCATACTTACCGGAAAATGGACTGCGATTCCGGTGTTCATCGTAATAATGGGCATTATCTCGTGGCTGACCTTCGACCTGATAGGCGGAAACATGCAAAATCTGCTCGAATACGGAATTGAAATCCTTACAGGGCTTGCCAAAGCAAAAATGCAGGAGGCAGGCGTCAACGAAATGCTGACTGCACTTGTAACTGACGGTATTTTCGCAGGTGTGGGGTCAGTACTGACCTTCATTCCGGTTATTATAACTCTGTTTTTCTTCCTTTCGCTGCTGGAGGATTCGGGTTATCTTGCAAGAGTAGCATTCTTTATGGACAAGTTGCTGCGTCGTATCGGTCTTTCGGGACGAAGCATAGTGCCGCTGCTTATCGGCTTCGGATGTACTGTTCCTGCTGTAATGTCCACACGCACTCTCCCCAGTGCCCGTGACAGAAAAATGACCATCCTCCTCACTCCGTTCATGAGCTGCACCGCCAAAATGCCGATATATGCATTTTTTGTCGATGCGTTTTTCAGCGATTACAAATGGCTGATATTCCCGGCGCTGTACATATCGGGTGTCGGAGTCGGAATACTTGCGGCGTTACTATACAAAAAGACTCTTTTCCGCGGAGAAGCTGTTCCGTTTGTAATGGAGCTGCCGAATTATCGTCTGCCCGGAGCAAAAAACGTTATGCGTCTGCTGTGGGACAAGGCAAAGGATTTCCTGCAGCGTGCATTCACTGTTATCTTCGTTTCGACCATTGTTGTATGGTTTCTGCAGAATTTTGACATGCACCTTAACATCACTGAAAATTCCGCCGACAGCATCCTTGCAGGCATCTCAGGCTTTATCGCGCCTGTACTCTCCCCTGCAGGTCTCGGAACCTGGCAGATAGTGACTGCTCTTATCGGCGGCTTTATAGCAAAGGAAAGTGTCGTATCTACCCTGAGTGTTCTTTACAGCGACGGCGTGACTTCTGCCATCAGCAGCCTGACTGCGGTATCACTGCTTGTTTTCAGCCTGCTGTACACTCCATGTATAGCTGCTGTCGCTGCCGTAAAGCGCGAGCTCGGCGCTAAGTGGGCAGTTATTGTAGTGCTGTGGCAATGCGCCGTGGCATGGATTTTCTCAACGCTTGTTTTTACGATAGGGTCAATGTTCATGTGATTATTGAGTAATCATCTGCCGCCGGATTCATCGTCAACAGATGAATCATGTATAATAGGAAGGAAATAAAAAAATGTCCGAAAGCCAAAAAAAGCGGATACTATGGATAGATATTGCAAAGGGAATTGCAATTCTGCTGATGGTAATAGGCCACGTTGACAATATTCACCCTTATCTCAAGGGTATCATCTTTTCATTTCATATGCCGCTGTTCATGATAATCAACGGTTATCTGATACGAAGCTATGATATCAAAAAAACCTTCATCCGGTCACTCAGAACTCTTATGCTGCCGTATTTTGTGGTATGTCTGCTTCAGGCAGCAATCAGCACCATTCTTGCCGCAGGAAGCGGCACTGAGCTTGAGGTGCTGCAGTACAGGCTTATAAGCATGCTTTTCGGCATGTCGAAATCCTCTACGATACTCACCTCTGTAGGAGGAGTATCGCTGATATGGTTTCTTACCAGTCTTTTTCTGGCACGGAACATATATGTAATTCTGCGCTCGCTGCTGAAAAAAACACCACTGTGGGTACAGTACGGCAGCGTTGCAGTCGTTTCGCTGCTGGGGTACGTTATCGGAAAGTATGTAGCCTTTCTGCCGTGGAGTCTTGATGTGGCGATGGTATCGGTTATATTCATTGCTGCCGGCGATATCCTGCACAAAAAGGGGTTGATTGAAAAGCGGAACATTCCTGCCATTCTGATATGCGGCGGCATTTGGGTGGCTTTTCTGCTGACAAAACAGCACATTGAGCTTGCGACCCGCAACTATCCCTTTATAATCGGCGGCACTGTCTGCGCGGTAGCCGCAAGCATATGCGTAATGAAGCTTTGCCGTCAGATAGAAAAGGTCAGCTTTCTTACAACGATTTTAACCTGGTTTGGCAAAAACAGCCTGATTATTCTGTCCGTACATTGTCTGGAGGTCAGATTCATAAACTGGCGGGAAATGGTATTTGCCCCGCTCGGGCTCAGCATTAGCCCTGCGCTCGAAGCCGTAATAAGACTTGTCTTTATTTCTCTTGTCACACTGGCTTTCACTCTGATCTATTCAGCCATAAAAAAAGCGACCGCACAAAAACGGCAGCCGGAAAAGCAATAAACATATCAAGCGACCTTCAATGCTATGGAGGTCGCTTAATTAATTTTACGGTTTTGGTGCGGAAAAAGAGAAAATGCGCCCGAAAAGCTCGGACGCGGAATTGGGAGCAGCAGCTTGCCGCAGAGCTGGAAAAGGGACTTGACCGAAGGCTGCGCCTTCGATGGCTCGCGCTTACGCGCTTCACTGATCGGCGCTAAAAACCCTCACCCGGAGCGTTTTTTTAACGCGCCTACCCTCGAGGGTTCAAGTCCCAGGTTAAAATAAAAAATCAGGAACCGGCTTTTATCCCGATTCCCGATTATCCACGAGCTGGAAAAGGGACTTGAACCCTCGACTTCCTCATTACGAGTGAGGTACTCTACCAACTGAGTTATTCCAGCATATTTTTTGTTTCACAGCTTTTTAATTATATACCAATACAGGATTTTTGTCAAGCTGTTTTTCCGGTGTAAAGCTGTCCCTCCGATCAGATATTACACAGAATAAAAAATTGTTGACTTATTTGTGTGTTTCATTTAAAATAGAGTTTAACAATAATCCCGGAGGAAAAAATATGTTTGATTTTTTGAAGGGCAAAAGGGATCTGGAAAACCTGCCCGACGATGAAAAAGCAAGGGTTCTGTGCGAAGAAGCGGAACAGTTCAACGAAAACGAAGAACCCAAAAAAGCAGAAAAGCTCTATCTCAAGGCTTTTGAAATTCTCGAAAAGCTTTATACCTCCGAACCGGAAAAGTATAATGTCGAATTTGCAAAATGCTGTAATGAGCTTGGCGAAACTCTGGAAAATCTCGAAAAATATGATTCTGCCTGCAACTATTACATGATCTCGGAGGAAATATTCGACAGGCTCGCGGACGGCACAAAGCCTGAATTCGAGGAGGATCTCGCTGACGTTCATCTCAGTATAGGCGATACATTCTTCTTCCGCGAAAAATATGACGATGCCGAAAAGGAGTACCTTTTCTCTCTCGAAATGTACGAAAAGCTTGCAGAGAAAAATCCTGACGCATATGAAGAGGATATTGCCTACTGTCACGACAGCCTTGCAAAATCACTTTCCGGAAAGGAAAATTATACCGCGGCAATCGGCAGCTATGAAAAGGTAATCGCAATCTATGAAAAGCTGATCGGTAACCCCGGCGACAGAAACGTCGAGGAGCTTGAAGCCCAGCGCGACGATCTCGCACAGGCATATGCCGACATGGGTTATGCTTATTCATGCGCCTCCGATCTTGAAGATGCAGAGAAATACTATCTGAAGGCTGCTGATCTGTTCCGCAGTCTTGCAGAGGAAAACCGCGAGGAATATGCCGAGGAGCTTATCTCGCAGTACCAGGATCTGTCTATTCTCTATTCGGATATGAAACGGCCTGAGCTTGCCGAGGAATATAAAAGAAAAGCAAAAAATCCCGATATCTGACGGAGGTATTATATTATGAACAGAGCGGAAACTGCCCTGAGCTTCAAGCACAGCGGCTTCAACTGCTGTCAGTCGGTTCTTCTGAGCTATGAAAAAGAGCTTGGAATGTCACGCGATGAGCTTATAAAGCTCGGCGCCGGCTTCGGAACCGGAATGGGCACAACAAAGGCAACCTGCGGCGCGCTTATCGGCGCAGTCATGGTTGACGGAATATTATCATCGAGGCGCAGCCCGTCAGCTGCAAGAGGAATACTTACAGATTTTGAAAACAAATGCGGCGCCGTGACCTGCGGTGATCTCAAGGGTGTAAAAACCGGCGTAGAGCTTTGCTCCTGCGATCAGTGCATTGTCAATGCGATATCCGCAATAGAAAACTGAACCGGATAATAATTCAAAAAGCCGATGAATCGTTTGATTCACCGACTTTTTTGTTTTCAGCGTTTAATTGAAGCCGTCAGCTGGTCGTAGGTCACGCCGTATTTTTCAGCAATATCGTGCGCATAGCTGACGCCCTCCGGAGGCGCAAGGAATACCTTGTATGAACGCTTGCCTTCGTGAATACCGGTAATCAGGCTGGCAACGTTCAGATCACCCTCCAGCGCGTTCATAGTGTCAAGATCAGTCGCAAGCTCATGCATATGAGTGTTGAAGATCGTGCGCGCTCCGAGATATCTCAGCGCCTTTACAACATCCTTAGCGATGTACAGACCCTCTGCAAACGACGTTGTTGCAAGAGATTCATTGAAAAGCAGCACGCTCTTTTTGCTTGCAACGGAGAATATCTCGCTGAGACGCTTGGATTCCTCGCCAAGTCTGCCGAGGTTTACGGTGCGGTTTTCGTCTGCCGGGAAGTGAGTGTAGATATTGTCCGCAGGACTGATCTGAGCGCTTTCCGCAGGAACATAAAGTCCGTGCTGAGCAAGCAGGAACAGTATTCCGACTGCCTGGGTAAAGGTGGTCTTTCCTCCGCGGTTGGGTCCGGTCATGATGTAAATACCATGTTCGGGACTGAATTCAATATCGTTAGGAATGATCTCAAGCTTTTTTCCCTGCTCAAGCTGAACCGCAAGCTTGAGGTTATATAAACCTGTTGTACGCATCAGTCTGTCGGGAGAATCGATTATTTCCGGTTTGCACATAGGCTGGCCAAGCTTCTGGAGCTTTTCGGTATATTCAGCCCAGCGGATGTAGAAAATGAAATCCGGTATAAGCTTTGTCAGACTGTATCCGCTGATGTTTACGTATTTATTGAGCTTACCTTTCAGGGTTCTTACAGTTGTGGAAAGCATTTCCTCAACAACACGGTTAAGTCCGCCCATTAACGGATCGTCTCCTGCAGCCTTGCCGACGGTGTGAATCTTTGTCATACCCTCAAAGGAAGTACCGTTATGTATCTGTGATTTGCCGGAAGCAAAGCTGAGGAATCTTCCGAGAAGTCCCGGACGCACAAATGCCGTATCATTCAGCGATACTATGCCGACCTCAGCCGGACGCATGTGGCTGTCCAGATTAACTCCGAGCGACACGCTCTTAACCGAGCGGATCTCCATCATAAGCTCGGATACATCCTGCTGCAAATGCTCAAAACCGCTCTGGGTATAAACGGAATTGACGTAGGTCTGCAGCTGTTTCAGACCTTCGGACTGTATCGGATTAGTGCTGAGGGCATCGTTTATTCCTGCAATACATTTTACATAAACGTCCAGCTCCTGCAGACGGTTAATAAGCTGCCACACCGGAGCCGCTGTCTGATCCCTGACGGATTTTTCAAGCTCCTTAAGGTAATTCAGTTCCTCAAGAAGCTCCTTTATTTTGTCGCGAAGTGCCGGAAAATGGAGAATATCGTCAAAGATATCACGCCTGTACTTTATGACCTCCGGGTCAGATTCAAGCTTTGTCATCATCTTGAAGATAATATTCTGCTCATACTCGCTGTCCGTCACACGGTCACAGATATATTCGATTGAAAGGTCATTGCAGGTTTCTTCTGTAAGTGTCTGGAAGTTTTCGCTTTTTCCTTCCGGATATTGCAAACTGAAATCACTCATTATTATACCGCCTTCCGATCCGATCTGCGGATCAATTATTAAAGAATACTGCCGTATCTCTCGGGATGACCAGAATAACTCATTTGTCGTTAAATACATTTTACATCATAATTGCTATTTATTCAAGCAATTGTTTTTACACTTTATTAAACATCGGTTTACAAAGTAAAATACAGGTTTATTGCGATAATACAATGAAGTGCCCTATTCAGTGTAATTTTTGTCAGAATACTGCACCGAAGGCTTGATTTTTTGTTTATTTTGGAATAGAATAGAGAGTAATACAACACATCGGACAATTAATAATATATAAAATAATAAGCACATGTCAGCCCGTGCCGGCTTAAGCGTATGCTAAAACGGCTTCAAAAGTTTTTTACGGGCTTTGTGCAGTATGGAGTGATTATTTTGAAGAAAGCTATCAGGCTTATTGCTGTGGCAGCAGCGGCAACGGCAGTTTTTGCCTTTTCCGGATGCAGTGCCGTTTTTCCGTTCAATCCTACGGGAAAATGGGTGCTGACTGATAACATCCTTTCCGAAAACGGAACAGAAAAGGAACACATTACGCAAAAAGATATGGCATATAAGGATCTTTCTTATATATTCGATAAAAACGGATCCGGACACATTGATGTAAACGGAACCAGAATATATAATTTCAAGTACGAATGCGGCGACAAAAGCGTAACTCTTACGATTGATAATACTCCTGTAGATCCTAAGCTCAACGTTGGTGAGCAGAATAAGATCACAACAGTAGAATTCAAGCTTGAATCGGACAGTGATATAGTCGGTTCAAAAATGATCCGCACTGATGAAACCGATTTCCGCGACACGGAAGGAAACGAACATCATCTTCAGGAACAGTTCATCATAACCAAAACACTGTAATTGATCCGGGACACTTTTTCGCTCCGTCAGAAGCATTGGTTCTTCTGATAATACGGTACCTATCCTGACCGGTCATCTGATCAAAAAAATACACAACAGAAAGGCGGCTATCATTATGACACTTGATGCACAGGATCTCAGAAACGGAATGAAATTCATAGTAGGAACATGGCAGGTCGATTACATTGTCAATGCATTTTCAAACGATCTTGCACACATACCGGCAACAGAATTCAAAAGCAACGACGGAACGGACTTTTCAGCTATTACATTCACGTTTTTTGAGGATCACACGCTGAAAATGGAAAACAGTGCAGACGGCAAAAACGCCGACGGCACATGGGAGCAGACAGGCTACGGAGAATTCCGCTACACAGTCGGAGATTTTATCTCTCCGCCGGACAGCAGCATGCTTGACGCTCTGCAGAAACTGTCAATTCAGGGCGAAAACCTTGTTTTCAGTCTGGGATTTCTTGCAGTTGCAATGAAAAAGACCGCAGAGGGCACCATAACAAAGGAACCGGATATCGGTGAAAAGGAGCAGTCCGCAGAGGATCTTGCCATGACTGATATTGTCGGCATATATGAGGTTGCAAAGTCATTTGCAATGATAGGCGATCAATTCGGACTGTATTCAAAGGATGAGGTCCTCGCCTCTTTGGTAGAGCGCAAGGCTGCCGGAGAAATTGATGATGATGAAATCAGGGAATCTCTGAGCATGTTTGAAACAAGGGTCGAGTTCACCGGCGACCACAAGGTCAAGACCCTTATGAAAATACCTGAGGGCACCTCAGAGGAGGACATCAAAGAAGCTATTGAATCCGGAGAAATAAATGAAGTCAAGGACGGCTACTTCTCCATCGGAGAAAAAGAATGGAAGGCTGTAGACGGTAAGTATTATTATAATTCCGAAGAGCACCGCGAGCTTTTAGGTGAAGAGCAATCCCCGTGGGATGAGCTTTCAACCGATGATGACGGTCTTATGAGCTTCGGTGAAATGATGAAACTCAGAAAGCTTTGATAATTAAAACAGGCTGCCGCGGCGTAATGCTGCAGCAGCCTTTATTATGGTTTGCCCGAAATGGGCAGTAACTTGGCGGTGAAAGTCCGCTACACGCTTGGCAGTAGGAAGTGTTAGCTGATGGCAAGGGTGTCCATCGTGAG
>ONAX01000021.1 GCA_900315875.1 uncultured Eubacteriales bacterium
TATCATTCTGTTATTCGGTTGTCAAAGCATGTATAATTTTTTCTTTTTTAAGCCAATTTTGTCAAAATCACCATGTTTGTTCTATTTGGGTAACTACATACCATTTTTTATAATTTAATTGCTATTTTATCTTGACTTCATCAGAATTTTGTGCTATTATAGAGTAAACAAAGAACAAAATTATGCAAGTTGCATACTAATCATTTACAGAAAGGAGGAACAAAAATGACATTCTATTACTTTACGGAAAGGCCACGCATTCGCTTTGGTATTGACTTTGGACACTCAAAAGTTTCTTTTATTCATTTCAGAGAAGATGTAATCAGAAAACTATCATTCAATGATTCTCCCTCAAGAAAACTATTCATTTTCACAGGTTTTTCCTCTAAAACTCCGCGTCAATATGTACCTTCCCTGGTTGATAAAATTATGCATGCGTTTGATCCTATAGTTATGCCCAAGCCTGTTGAAAATTATGGGCTGGGTAGATGTACTGTGCATTATAATATCACTGTAAACGCTAAGCATATAAAGAATAGCGAACAATTTGATAATGTTAGCCTACCCTTGCTTATCTATAAAGATTTACAAGGGATATCTCTCTATCTATCAAAAATCATATTGTTATTGTTATCTTTTCGATTATGTAACACGGTTCACCGAAGTACGGTATTTTTGCGACTGATGGACTTTAAATTGGTTGATCGAGGAAAAGCTATATAATTATAGAGCTTTTAAGATCAAATAATGTTATACATCCGAGGTAATCATTTTCGGATGCAAAGGAGATGTCAACAATGGCTAAAAATATTAATCCTGATAGTACAAATGGAGTAATAGCAAACAGGCTTAAACAGCTCAGATTACAAAAAGGATGGTCGCAGATAAGAGCCGCTCAGGAATGCGGTTTGTCTTTGAAAACTTACAGAACTTATGAATTAGCAGAATCTATTCCCTATAGAGCAAAATCAATTGAAGCACTGAGCAGAGGATTTGGAATCACACCTGACTACTTTCTTACAAGTATGGATTCTCCAATAATTTCTACTATGTTTTCTTCAAATCCGGAAGATCGTATGAGCAGCGTTCAGGGAACGACAAGGAATGTTATGACACAGATCAACGCTCTCTTTAGTGGTGGTGAATTGTCTTTAAAAGAAAAGTCAGAAATGATGAGTGCTATATCAGAAATGTATTTCAAATCAATGAACAGATTTTTAGATAACTCTAATGAAGACCTTGATGAAAACGATGAGGATGATGAAGACGATGAAGATGATGAAGATGACGAAGATATTTGAATAAATAATCTGAGAAAAAATGTGGGAGGAAAAATGCAGTATCAACTACAAAGAATTATTGATATTTCGGATAGATTGGTAGAAAAGTATGGGACAAGGGATCCCTTTGAAATTGCTGATTGTCTTAATCTTGTGGTTGTACTCAGCAATGAACTGGTAGATTTAAAAGGGATATACATCTATTATAAAGAGATAAAAATTGGTTGTTTATCCGTTAATGCATCTCTCGATGATTGTATGAAAAAGGTTGTATGTGCTCACGAAATAGGGCATGATCGGCTGCACAGAAGCATATGTAACGGCTTCTTCCCCGAAAGCGATACTCATACGTTGTTTTTAAAAACTGAGTACGAAGCTAATCTATTTGCGGCAAATCTATTGATTTCAGATGACGAATTTCTTGACTGTGCACAGCTTGGCATGACAAGATTAATGATGGCTTCAGAACTTGATACAGATCCTAATATGATTGATTTTAAAGCGGAAATACTTAAAGCAAAAGGCTATAATATCAATCTTCAGAATCACTGCACTTTGTTTTTAAAATGATTAAATGGTGATGGACTACTATATTGGTTCCGTCACCATTTTTCATAACATATAATTTGCTAACATTTCGACAGTATCCATTCGTCTGTCGCATTTATCATTCCATGAAGATTGCTGAATAATGTGTATATTGTTGGATGACTTTGTAAAACAAAGCAACCCTATATCCGGATTATTTCTGATATACCTCTTCCCTTTGTCGAGTTGTTCATAAGGTACTACTACCCAATAATAATCTGCATAACCCTTATATCCCGGAAAATCCGGTTCATCATCCAGTTCGTCATCTTCAAGTTTGATATACAGCATATGAATATTGAATTTATGTTTTTGATGTCCATCAAAGGGTTTTGTATAGTTTTCAGCAAGGATAAAAGCTCCTCTGAACATTTTTTCCTTTGTAAATTCCGTAAAAAGCTTGTACTTTTTTCTTACTTGTTTTAACGGAACCAACCATGCAGGATTACATAAAACAGATCCTATATCAGATAAAGTTGTTGCCTGTGCATTAAAGTTCTGATATGATATCTTTTCAAACTCTTCTTCATCATGACGATTGAGTCTTTTTGTCGGCAAACCGTTCTTTTCCCTTTCCTGCTTTTCAAGATTCCAAAGTGTTTGCAGCTCGTTCCTTGAGATACTGCCTGCCTCTGCTTTATCTACCAGTTCTTTTGCCTCTCTCATATTCCCGGCTGTTATCTTTTCAATCATTGTCAGGACATACGGCACAATGGTAATTTTTTCCAAAGGAGTAACCGGAAGACTTAATGCTTTGTAATATTCGCAATAGTTTTCATAGAACTTGCCCGATTTCTTCTGAAGCCATAGCAAAGAGAGTGTCACATCATATCGCTCTGCAAAACTTTTAAGCCACGCTGTAAAACTCTGATATTCCGGATCGTAAAGTTCTTGTTCTTCAACAGATTTCAATAATTTATATACCTCGACCCAATACTCTTGCGTTTTTACTAAAGGTTCGATAGTTTTTTCTATCTTTTCAAGTTTTGCTTTCTTTTCGTTATCTTCCATCGGTATCCCCCATTTCCAAACCCTACATTATATTATATATCTTTTCACGCTGTTTCGTCAATTTAAAATCAAAATAGAAATGATTTGCAAATATTGTAAAAATATAGGATAATAGAATATAGACATATAACATAAAGGAGGTCATTTTTAATGGCATATACAAAAACCAATGTAACTATTATAGCATATCTGATTGGAATCAAGATGGATATTGTCCGACAAATCGGAGAAGAAAATCCGGAGCTTATTGAAAAGCTCAAAGATAACAAATATTGCCGTATTATTCGATATCTATGTAAACTCAGAACAAATCTGATGATGAATTTCAAAAACACCGATACGGAAATGAGAATGAATCTGAAAAATATCGACAAGCTGCCATGGTTCGATACAGATAATATCAAACAGCTTGAAGAATGGGGATATCATATTATTAAGCCAAATGGAACTTCCGCAAAATATATGGAAAGCATCAATAAATATATAAGTGATAATATTTCTAATTGCAAAGAGCTATTTTCTGAATATGTAAACTGGAGTTATATTAAAGATATATTCACTATTCCTAAATTCACTCAGGAAAGGGTAATGAAAAATGAATTTGCGAAATATATGGCTTATAGAGAATTCTATCCTTTCCAGCAATATATTCATTGGCAGCCTGAGGACTGCGGTGGCATACTTTTCAATGATTCAAAGTTTTTCTCAATAATATACCGTCAGCATAATGATATGTATATTTCAAAATCGAACTACAGAGATGCAGACGAAGAAGTAAAAGAAAGGATATATGAATTTATAAATGATACAGACAGCGTAGAAATTGTAGTAGACTGTGAGAATTCTAACCCATACAAATTATGTAGTGTAATAGCCGGTTTAAAGCGACATGAAATATCCAAAGTTCAAAAGATAATTCTATTTGACGATATACATACGGATCCAGGCTGGGATATGATAGATAAATTTGTATCTATACCTGTTGAACATATAATGGTGGATCGTGTCAAAGAACAAAAAAGCCTTGTCGATATCAAAATGACAGCTACCGTTTGTATGGAACATTACCAGAATCGGGTATCATCATTTTTGTTGTTTTCAAGTGATTCAGATTATTGGGGGCTAATCTCTTCCCTACCGAATGCTCATTTCCTGATGATGTTTGAATATTCAAAGGTTAGTGAAGCAATTAAGCGAACCTTGGCAGGGCATGAGATTTACTTCTGTGCTATTGATGATTTCGGCACAGGAAAGATCGATGAATTCAAAAAATTTGTACTTTTCAGAATGCTTAAAAAATATTTACCTTATCTATTGCAGTATAATGGCAAAGAACTTGTAACAAAAATATATCATGAAGCGAAAATCCCGGCTGAACAAAATGAAATGGATAACTTCTATAATAAGTATATCAAGACACTAAAGTTTGTTGCCGATGACGGCGGCAAGATGTATTTTGAAATTGCAAAATGAAAGGAGCTAAAAATGAGTATTTACATAACAGGAGACACCCATCGTGATTTTGACCGAATATCTTTTTTTGCGAAGAAAACCGCACCACCAAAGATGATATTATGATAATCCTTGGTGATGCAGGCATTAACTATTATCTACTGGGAATGGATGATAACCTTAAATACGAATTAAATTCTCTACCGATAATCCTGTTTTGTATCCACGGGAACCATGAGGAAAGACCATATAATATTCCGTCTTACGAAGAACACAAATGGCATGGTGGAACAGTATATTCAGAGCCAAAATACCCCAGCCTGATCTTTGCAAAAGACAGTGAAATCTATAACTTTAACGGACAGGAATACATCGTTATAGGTGGAGCATACTCGGTTGACAAATACTATCGTCAGATACGTGGATGGCAATGGTTTGCATCGGAACAGCCTACTAATGCGATAAAAGCCTATGTAGAACAGCAGTTGGATTCTGTTGATTGGAAAATTGATGGTGTACTGACACATACTACCCCAAAAGCGTATGAGCCTACATCGGCTTTTCTGTCGGGTATTGATCAAAGCAAGGTTGACAAGACAACTGAAATATGGCTTGATACAATCGAGCAAAGGCTCACCTATAAGCATTGGTATGCAGGTCACTTTCACGTAGACAGTCAAGAAGGTCCGGTAAAGATTATGTTTAAGAGAATCGAAAAATTAGCAGATACATTTTAGACTTGATTTAAAAAGGATTTGACATAAGCATTTAATTCAGATGCCTTACCGTTACACACAGCGGTAGAGATAGAACATCCTTTTTTAATAAGCACTTCTACTATATCTTCACACAGATCCCGATTAACGCTTTTATGTGTTTGAAACCCAAGCGGAGTTGAAGTTAGAATAATTACATCTGTAGGACTTTTAATCATCGACACAGCATCGTATATACCCGCTAGTATACATTTATTGGCTGAGCTAGTTTTAATTCCGGTTTTGTTCAGAACCTTACTCTTCCCTTTGTAGAGCAGCAAAGAAATATAACTACCGTTTTCTGCAAAAGCATCACAGCTGCCTATCGAGGTAATTATACACTTATCAGAATGCTGTTCTATGAAATATTTTACAGAACAACCATGAGGATAATCCAATAATGTGATATTGTTTTCGTCAGCTGATGTTTTTTCCTTTCGGAATACAGCAATTTCTTTCAAATGCTGAATAATGAATTCCTGAGCCTCAGTTGTATATCGGTTAGCATAGTATTCTTCACCTGTAGCTCTTTGTGCTCTTTCAGATATGATTCCAATGCTTTTTCCTGCATCAGTAGCCATTCTGCTTTTTAAATCGGATTTACACAAATAGCCTTGATCTTCAAGCCAATCATTTATTCTTGCCCCTGACATCTTTTTAGTCCCGTTAGTGGCTGTTACTTTGTTAATATCATCTGCAATATCAGATATTTTGCGGCTGAATGATGTTGGTTTCAGTTCCCGGATCTGCTCATCTGAAATAAAAAATTCTATATGCGAACGTGATGTTTTATTCTCCATGTTATATATATCTCGTTCCAATACTTCTGAGATGTATTTAAAACATGCAATGACACGTTGGTTTTGGAATGTTTCCGAATCTATGTTTTCGTTGTCAATGGGATCTACTCCGCTTATCAGATAATCGACATACATCTTTGCTCGCTTCATCTTAACGATTTCATCGTTCATGGTAGTCACCTCACAGAATGTATCATATTTTTATTGTACATTCAATTATTACATGTGTCAATCTACTTTTTGAAAGGACGTCATCTTATGCCTCTCCATATCATTCGAAATGATATTACAAAAATGCAGTGTGATGCTATTGTAAACGCTGCTAACACCAGTCTTCTTGGAGGAGGTGGTGTGGATGGAATGATACATCGTGCTGCAGGCCCTGAACTGCTTAAAGAATGCCGCACTCTTGGTGGCTGCAAGACCGGACAGGCAAAGATCACCAAAGGTTATAAGCTGCCTTCTAAATACATCATTCACACCCCCGGACCTGTATGGCAAGGAGGAAATAACGGTGAAAAGGAGCTTCTTATATCCTGCTACTATAATTCTCTTAAGCTTGCTAAAAATCATAATTGCAGTACGGTTGCATTTCCACTTATCTCTTCCGGCATATACGGCTATCCAAAAGAACAAGCTTTACAGATTGCTTCCGAAACTATAACACAGTTTCTTGCCGAGAAAGCACCTGACATGATCGTCTATATTGTAGTTTTTGATAAGAACAGCTATCTGATAAGCGAAGGTCTTTATTCCGATATCCGCTCCTTTATTGATGACAAATATGTTGATGAGCTGCATGAGGATCAGACGTTATTCGGAAGCCGGAGAATGATCAGTAATGAACCAACTTCAATGGCTCTCGATGATTTCGTGTCAGATGAGTGCAGAAAACCTGAACCTCCCGCAAAAAAAGGATTATTCGGCAGTAAAAGGAAAGCTGTCAGTAAAGAGGAAAGCAAACCATATGCCCTGCTGAGTGAAGAACAGGAACACAAAGATCTGTCTATGATGCTGCAAAGCATGGATGAAAGCTTTTCGGAAATGCTGCTCAGAAAGATCGACGAAAAAGGCATGAAGGATTCAGAATGCTACAAAAAAGCAAACATAGACAGAAAGCTGTTTTCAAAGATACGGAGCGACAGACTTTATAAACCCAGCAAAAACACTGCACTTGCATTCGCTATTGCTCTTGAGCTGCCGCTCGATGAAACAAAAGATATGCTTCAGAAAGCCGGATTTGCACTGTCCCACTGCGACAAATCCGATATAATCATTGAATACTTTATCGAAAAAGAGATATATGATATTATCACGATCAATGAAGCTCTGTTTTCTTTCGACCAGAAGCTGCTTGGTGTGTAAATGTCGCTCCTGAAGCGACCAAACAAAAGCCTCCATAAGCTATAATGTAATCACAGGCTAGAAATCCGAACATTATAACTTATGGAGGTAATCATTATGAAAAACAACATTACAGAACTGGTATTCATCATCGACAGAAGCGGATCTATGGCAGGTCTTGAGAGCGATACTATCGGAGGTTTCAATTCGCTTATCAAAAAGCAGAAGAAAGAAACCGGAAAGTGTTTCGTTTCAACGGTTCTCTTCTCAAACAACAGTGAGGTAATCCACGACAGAGTTCCGCTTGATAAGATCAACGAAATGACAGACGACGATTATTGCCCCGGTGGATGCACAGCATTAATAGACGCAATCGGTGGAGCAATCAAGCACATCTCTTTTGTTCACCGCTACATCCGTCCCGAAGATGTCCCGGAACATATAATGTTTGTTATCACAACGGATGGTCTTGAAAACGCAAGTCATAAATACTCAGCCAAAGAAGTAAAGAAAATGGTCAAAGAAAAGGAAAAGAGCGGATGGGAGTTCCTGTTCATCGGAGCTAACATAGATTCTGTCGAAACAGCCGGGAATTTCGGTATCCGCAGCGACAGAGCAGTAAACTACCACGCTGATAAAAAAGGAACTTCTGTTCTATATGAAGCTGTCTGCGCTCAGGTAACGAACCTCAGAAAGAACAAGAAAGTATCTTCAGACTGGGGCAGAGCAATAGAAGAGGATTACGAAAGTCGAAAGTAAATTCCGATACCAACAAAATGCCAGATTAAGAAAAATAATTGCTGTAATTATACCGGAAATGGTGTATAATATAGATAACAAATTATTTTCTAAAGGAGGTATATTATGGCTAACAGAATCATTCTTAACACCACATCTTTTCACGGGAAAGGTGCAATCAATGAGATCCCTGCTATAGCAAAATCAAAAGGGTTTGCTCATGTGTTTGTCTGTTCGGATCCCGATCTCGTGAAATTCGGTGTGACAGCAAAGGTTACTGATCTCCTGGATAATGAGGGCATTGCCTTTACGATCTATTCAGGTATCAAGCCTAATCCGACCATTGAAAATGTTAAAGACGGTGTTGAAGCTTTCAAGGCTTGCGGTGCAGATTCGATCATCACTATCGGTGGTGGTTCCTCTATGGATACCGCAAAAGCAATCGGTATTATCATCACCAACCCTGAATTTGCCAATGTTCGTTCTCTGGAAGGTGTAGCACCTACAAAGAACCATGCAGTTCCCACTATTGCAGTTCCTACAACAGCAGGCACAGCCGCTGAGGTTACGATCAACTACGTTATCACAGATGTAGAAAAAGAACGTAAGTTTGTTTGCGTTGACGAACACGATATACCTGAGTACGCAATTGTAGATCCTGATATGATGGCTTCTATGCCTAAAGGTCTTACAGCAGCTACCGGTATGGATGCTTTAACTCACGCAATAGAAGGTTATACCACAAAGGCTGCTTGGGAAATGACTGATATGTTCCATCTCGAAGCTATTAAACTTATAGCCAAACATCTTCGCAGAGCAGTTGAGAACAATCCTGAGGACAGAGAAGGAATGGCTCTTGCTCAGTATGTTGCCGGAATTGGCTTTTCTAATGTAGGTCTCGGAATTGCTCACTCTATTGCTCATACTCTCGGGGCTCATTATGATACTCCTCACGGTGTCGCTTGTGCAATGATGCTCCCTATCGTCATGGAGTACAATCAAGAGTTCACAGGAGAAAAATACCGTGAAATAGCTAGGGCTATGGGTGTTGACGGTGTTGATAGTATGTCGCAGACAGAATACAGAAAGGCCGCTGTTGATGCAGTAAAGAAACTGTCTGCTGATGTTGGTATTCCGGCAGTCAATGAAAAGGTCAAAGAAGAAGATCTCGACCGACTTGCAGCAGATGCGTTTGCGGATGCCTGCCGTCCCGGGAATCCCAGAGATACAAGTGTTGATGAACTGAAAGAGCTTTACAGAAAAATTATGGCAAAATAATATAGGGTGCATAACTGCGGAATAATTCCCAATTATGCCCCCTATCGTTATGAACAGCACCTCCATCCTCACTGTCCTGTTATCTCTGTCAGGATGACACCCCCATCTTTTCGGGTTCAGCTGTCGATTGGTTTATGAAAAGTGCAGCCTTTTACAGCTGACGGCTCAACAGCAACCGGAAGACATATGAACAAAAAATGTTCCTACGTGAGCTGATGTATATATCCAGAACATACTGCTGACAGACTCAATATGTTTAGATATATACGAATACTGGTGATGGGACTCGAACCCACAAGAGATTATTCTCGGCAGATTTTAAGTCTGCTGTGTTTGCCTATTTCACCACACCAGTAAACAAAAAAAGAATGTTATTTAGGGTCTATGCCCTCGATACCAATTAACAAACATACGATCCCTCCACGCGTCATAATAATCCACCTTTCTTTTCTTGACATTTATCTTTATTCGTGCTAAGATGTAATCAAGGGAGATACTTTTTACTTTTAACCGCTGGTTTCAGTTTGCACGCTGTCAGCGGTTATTTTTTATTTCTTCAAGCATTTCAGCTATGTAGAATAGTAGTTCTATTATCAGCTTTAATAGCTCCTGCAACTTACCCACCAGATTTCTTGACCTTGGTTTACTTTCCTTTCCGTTTTACTCTGGTTTTGTATCTCCCTTGCTTACTATAATTATTATACTATAATTGTACACTTATATTAAGATGGAATATTGCATAAACTTGTACACTTATATTTGTATAATATATATAGTTGAACAATTATATAATATATGTTATACTTCTTTTAGAGGTGATTATTATGTCTAAAGCTCAAACAAGAGCCAGTAACAAGTATCAGTCTAAAGCGTATGACCGTATTGCTTTACTTGTCAAAAAAGGTCAACGTGAAATAATCAAAGCCCACGCAGAAGCGCAAGGAAAAAGTCTAAACGCATATATTAACGACCTTATAGTCGCAGATATGGCAAAAACGGCTTCCCGTGATAATTTTGTCGCTGATGGTCACGGCGTAGATAGTGAATGACGGCGGCTCTTTTCCCCATTCTTATTTATAATCTGACAAAGCCCATATCCCCGATTATAAAAATATACAGGACTGCATTACAGTTCTGTATATTTTTTCTGCAATATTTATTTGACATTTGCCAGCGGGTTTGCATTAAGTCCCTTTGTAACCTGTTCATTTGCAACGTGTGTGTATATTTGAGTGGTTCCCAGATTTGAATGTCCCAGGATAACCTGCAGGGTTCTGATATCCACCCCGCCTTTCTGATACATCAGTGTTGCCGCTGTGTGCCTCAGCTTATGCGGTGAATAACCCTGATTTCCGAGCCCGATCTTTTCCAGATAATGGTTCACCATATGATATACGCCTTTGCTTGTAATACGACAGTTCTTCCTGCTGATAAACAGTGCGTTTTTATCCGTTATCCCGTCAACCGGTCTGACCTTGAGATATTCATTCAACGCTCTCACACAAGCAGGATTAAGTGTAAGTATTCTTTCCTTATTGCCTTTACCTCTGATTTTGATTACATATTCGCTGTTAATATCGGAAAGATTGATACCAACCAGTTCCGATAATCTTAGTCCGCAGTTTAAAAAGAATACAAGAATACAGTAATCTCTTTCCTTAAATTCACCGTCAACAGCTTCCAATAATCTCAGGCTGTCCTCAAGAGTTAGATATTTGGGCAGGCTTTTCTTTGTTTTTGGTGCTTCAAGTTGTTCTGTCGGGTTGTACGATAATTTATTTGTCTTAACTGTAAGATAATTGAAAAAATCCTTTAAGCTAGTTGTCTTGCGTGCCCTTGTGGTGGAAGCATTATTTCTTTCGTCCTTGCAGTAGTTCAGAAACAGAAGAATTTCTGAAAATGTGACCGATTTTACCATTTTAAGATCGACGCAGGAAATGTCTATTTCATCAACCGGAATATCCTTGTCTATAAGACCTCTGTCCTTAATGATAAAACGAAAAAAGGTTCTTAAATCACGATAATATTCTTCGGCGGTAAGTGATGATCTACCCTTGATATTTTCAATATAATTCAGGAATTCAAGAATAACAGGCGGTGCTTCCTTATAAATTTTATAACCCAAAAGAATCAGCTCCTCATCGTGCAACACATTGCCGCAGTCTTATATCAATTTTATCTCAATTCCGACTACGCTGTACTTCTCCTGCTGTTCTGAAGAATAGTACTTTGACATATCCCCCGGATTTGCAGTGTCTATATTATTATCTGTATAACCACATTTTAATAGAGACAAGTTTTTATAAAGATCTTCAAAATCTTTAAATACATATAACTTTTCAACCTTCGATAAAAGAATATTTCCATCTTCGGTATTTACAAACTCTATCCGATCTCCCGGCTTTATTGACTGTCTTTTTTCATCATATAATCTGAGTTCAATTGTTTTTTGGCCTGATTTTATCATTTTGAATGGTTCGGGATTTAAATTCATCCTATGTTTATGACTAAAAGATTGAATATATTTTTTTAATCTTTTCAATCCATCCATCAAAACAGACTCAGGACAGGCAACGTTCATTCTCAGAAAACTTTTTCCGCCCTTTCCGTAATAGCTTCCTGCCATAACAAACAATCCTGTTGATTTGCGCAGACCTGATGCTATTACTTTACTGTCTGTTCTGAGTCCGGAGCAATCAAGCCACAGCAGATATGTTGCATCACCCCATATAAGCTTTATCTGAGGTATTTCTGTCTCAATGAAAGTTTTGACTATAAGCTTGTTTTTATAGACGTATTCGTTCATTTCATCAAGCCAGCCTCTTCCCTTTGTGAATGCAGCTATGGCGGCAGTTGAGGCGAAGGTGTTCGGCATTGAAAGCTCGTCTTTTTCAAGAGCCGCTGAAATGCGGCTTCTCAGCTTCTTATTTGGAATATACAATGCGGATGTCTGCAGTCCCGCAAGGTTAAACGCCTTTGTCGGGGCAATGCATGTAATGCTGATTTCCTTATTTAATTCTGAAACGGATGTAAAAGGAATGTACTGCCTGCCAGGAGTAATAATGTCACAGTGGATTTCATCAGAAATAACGGTTACACCATGCTTTGCACAAAGCTGACCAATTCTTTCAAGATCTGACTTATCCCATATGTTTCCGGTAGGATTCTGGGGATTACATACAATCATCATACATGCCATTGTGTCACGCAGAGCATTTTCAAGACGTTCAAAATTGATTCTGTAACTCTGTCCGTCGTAATCCATTTCCACCTCGAGGACCTGTCTGCCGTTGTTTTCAATACAATAAAAGAAATGGTTGTAATTCGGAGTCAGCAGGATTATCTTTTCACCCGGAGAAGTAAGCTGTCGTATCATAGACGATATTGCCGGAACAACACCCGGGCAGAAAAGCAGGCTATTTCTGTCCATGCTGATGCCGTGATAACGCTTCCACCAGTTGATGTAGGAATCGTACCATTCGTCACACAGCTTGCTGTAGCCGAAAACAGGGTGATTTGTGCGCTCTGTGATGGCCTCAGCTATTTCAGGTGCTACAGAAAAATCCATATCTGCCACCCACATTGGAAGCTCGTTCTCTGCGACATCCCATTTAATAGAATCGGTGTTACGGCGATTTATAACATTATCAAAATCATACATATTGACTACCCCTGATTTATAGCTTTGTTACTCATATTGTACCACGTAATCAGTTATTCATCAAGGACAAACATTTCAAAACTGAGTACAGAGTGTAAAAATCCGGACAGTCCGCTGTCGGACTATCCGGATAGTTAATAAGCACTTATCAGTCTTTGGTTTCGATTGTGTATTCCTTGCCCTCGACATACTTCAAACCATTAGTTCTCGGGTACTGATGCTTCTTTGTGCCACTTGTATTATCGTTGAAAATAATGAGCGGACTCGGGATATCAGCAACATCCAGCGTAGCACTGAAAGTTCCGTCGCCGTTGTCTGTCATCTTAGCACCAGGCCATGCTTCATTTTCAACCTTGTCGCCCTCTCCGGCATAAACGTATGCGTATACTTCACTGCCCCAATCATCAGGCTTTGTAAATTTAACTGCAGTAGCGGATGTGCTTGTGCTGGTTTCTGCTGCTGATGATTCAGCGACACTTGCTTCAGCAGAAGATTCAGCAGTGCTCGCTTCAGCAGAAGATTCAGCAGTGCTCGCTTCAGCGGAAGATTCAGCAGTGCTCGCTTCAGCGGAAGATTCAGCAGTGCTTGCTGCTGCAGAAGACTCTGTACCTGCTGCGCCAGAATCTGAAGTCTGTGCTGCCGGTGCAGCTGCTGATGACTCCGGAGCGGTTGTGGGAGCACCCGTTACAGGATCAAGATATGTAGTTTTTCCCTGACATGCAGCAAGCGACAGCGTAAGCATAGCTGCAAACGCAATGGCTGCTGCGCCCGTTATTTTTTTCATTTTTCGTTACCTCCATAAATATATTAAGGCGTAATTATCATACGTTAATTATATCACAGGACTGACTTCAATTTCAATATAAATTGCAAAAAATATCAAGAAATATGTAAACTATGGTTATTTTTGACTAATAAATTTTAATTATTTGCTGTCGGTGTTCTTTTTTTCATTTTTTGCAACGAAAAAGCCTTTTTTGTTATTATACATGAACATGAGTATTGCTGCGGTTATAATGATAAGGTAGCCTGCAATACTCAGCAGGTCCGGCATCTCTCCGAGAATGAACAATCCGAGCATAGTCGCAAAAATGATCTGGGAATAGTCATATACCGATATTTCCTTTGCAGGGGCGTGACAGTAGGCTGCAGTTATCGAAAACTGACCGCCTGCAGCAGAAAGACCGGCTCCCAACAGCATGAGCAGTTGAAAAAGTGACATCGGATGAAAATCAAAGATCAGAAAAGGAAGCATTGTTATACATGAAAAACCGGAAAAGAAAAAAACAATGAGAGATCCGTTCTCCCCTTTTTTTCCGAGGATACGAACCATTGTATATGCAAAGCCAGCGCACATTCCTCCGAAAAGCCCCAGTGCAGAGGGCAGCAGTTCTGTATTGCTGAAGCTTGGTTTAATAACAAGAAGTGCACCCGAAAATGCAAGAAATACAATTGCGCCCTGAAGCAATGAAAGTTTTTCTTTGATAATTATCAAAGAAAAGATAATTACGAAGAACGGGGACATTTTATTCAGTATTGAAGCATCCGCTAAAGGTATATGGTCAATTGCATAAAAGTTGCAGACTATTCCGAGGGTGCCTATCGCTGAACGCAGAAATAAAAACGGGAGGCTGCCCTTTTTCCACCTGAAACTGTTTTTGTTTTTCAAAAGTATTATCAATGCAAAGATAACTGCAACAAAATTTCTGAAAAAGCTTTTCTGCATTGACGGAAGATCACCGGACAATCTTACAAACAGGTTCATGCATGCAAAGCAGAAGGCAGAAATGATAATATATATTATTGCAAGATTACCGGGACTTATTTTTTTTACTTTCAAATCTTATCACCACCATATTTATTCTATCATACTTTTCCGGATTTTTGAATAATAATTTTTCTTTGAAATATAGTGTAACCATAATTATTATTTATAAGCCATTTAAGAGTAATTCCGTTTATTTTAACAAATTATGATATAAATATTTATATAAAAGAAAAAATGCGAAGAATTTATTCTTGATTTTTAAAAAAGATTATGTTAACATGATATAAAATACTTTCGGAGGAGAACAGTATGAAATCTGAAAAAACGACCGAAGATTACCTTGAGGCAATGCTTATGCTCAAAGAACAAAACGGATATATCCGTTCTATAGATGTTGCGGGTCTCCTGGGTGTTACAAAACCGAGCGTAACATACACCACCAAAAGGCTCAAGGAAAAAGGCTACATAACAATGGACAAGGATAATTATATCACCATTACTGAATCCGGAATGAAGATTGCCGAAAGTACATACGACAGGCACAAAAGGCTTTCTGCGTTCTTTATTCGCATAGGTGTTGATGAGGAGACCGCAAAAGAGGATGCCTGCAAGATTGAGCACGATCTCAGCCACAAAACCTATAAGGCGCTTTGTAATTTCATAGACAAAGTATCATTCCCTGGTGAGTAAACTGTAATGCCGCAGAAGCTGTTCTGGCTCTGCGGCATCATTATTTTATCTGAGGTTTTTATCAATATAGTCAATATATGGTCTTTTGAAGTACACACTGTCGGGATTATTTTTGTACCACTCATATTCCTCGCGCAGTCCGTTCTGAAGAGGAACTGTGTTCCCTACCAACTGGCAGAAGTCTGATACATCGAGATAGTAATCATAATCATGGAAACAGAAATATTCACGCTGAGGAACACTTTTGTCTACACTTATCAGTACCGGTTTCTTTCCCGCAGTTTCATAGCACATTGTTACCCACTGCGAAATAGTAACGGTTTCCTTACTGCCTACGTTGAAAATGTGCTGTTCCGGGTGTGTCTTAAGCAGGATATCCATAAACCTGCACAGATCGGATACATTGAGGAACTGCATTTTCATGCTTCCGTTACCCGGAATATAGAACGGTCTGTCGCTGTCGGCGCAGTCAAATGGAAAAGCCTCACGATAAACATTTTCGTATTTTCCGTAAAAATATGGTGGTCTGAGTATATATGCCGAGGGTACTCTTTTTGTAAGTATCCTTTCAGCATCAAGTTTGTTTGTACCATAGTCGCCCCAAATGCTGTTTCTGCCACATTTCTGATCCTCGGTAAAAGGCTGAAGGTTTATTTCAGGGTAAACGGCGCTTGAACTGATGAGGATATAATCATCAAATTTTACGCCGCTGTCAAGCAGTTGTGATACATGATCCCCGGTATATGCGGTGATATCAAGTACAGCGTCAAACGAAAGGCCCGAAAGTACTTTGTCGCATTCTGCTCTGTCACAGCAAATATGATGTACTCCGCCGATCTGCGGACGACTGCCGCGATTCATGACATAAACGTCATGTCCTGCAGCAGAAAAGTATTCTGCTGTGAATTTGCTTACGAATGTTGTACCACCGGTTATGAGTATTTTCATAATCAGCCTCCTGTAGTATTTATATTTGCGAAAAAATTATACATCGGGATAATGATTTTATCATAGAATCATCATTGCGTCTCCTATGCTTACTGGAAGCAGGATCTCAGAAAAGATCACTGTGTGTGCCGGTTCTTGTCAATGCCAAAACAAGCTCATTATCATCGATCCTGTATATCAAAAGCCAGTCCGGTGTTATATGACATTCACGACAGTCTGAATATTCACCCGTCAACTGATGATCCTTATACTCTCTCGGAAGTGGTTTTTCATTAGCCAGCATTTCAATTACTTGTTCCATCAATGAAATGTTATAACCTCGTTTTAATATTCTCTTGAAGTCTTTTTTGAATGTCGTTTCGTATTTAATCGTCAGCATACAGATCCTCCATAAGCTCTGAGACCGAATTGAATCCTCTGCTGAGACCTACCCCACTGCGTGCATTTTCAATTGCTCTTCTTGTTTCATCGTTTGGTACTTCTGCTGTGATTACGAAAGGTATAGATTGACTTCTTATCGACTGACGAAGAAAAATATTAACAGCAGTTGAAAGATCCATACCAAGCTGAGCGAACAATTCCTGTGCCTGCTTTTTTACATCGGCATCTATACTAATATTTGCGCTTACCTTTGCCATAGTATCAACTCCTTAATTTCATTATTAATATTATATATCATTATCAAAGGATTGTCAATATAATATGTTTATATCATAACTATATTATGAGCATACTATCTCCAAACGAAAAAAATCTGTATTTTTCCTGCACTGCTGTTTTATATGCGTTCATTACGTTATCGAAGCCTGCAAAGGCAGATACAAGCATTATCAGCGTGCTTTCCGGAAGATGAAAATTAGTGATAAGCCCGTCGAGCACCTTGAATTCAAATCCGGGATAAATGAAGATATCCGTCCATCCCTCGCTGACTTTTATGCAGCCCTCACGTGCGGCAACTGTTTCAAGCGTTCTGCAGCTTGTTGTTCCGACAGAAATAACCCGTCCCCCATTTGCCTTTGTTTTGTTTATGAGATCAGCCGTTTCCTGCGGCAACTCATAGTGCTCGGAGTGCATGTGATGATTTGTAACGTCGTCCACCTTTACCGGACGGAAGGTACCAAGTCCGACGTGAAGGGTTACGAAACCAATTTTTATACCCTTCTGTTTTGCCTTTTCGAGAAGCTCCTTTGTGAAATGAAGTCCTGCGGTAGGAGCTGCAGCGGAACCAAGCTCACGTGAATAAACTGTCTGGTAGCGTTCCCGGTCCTTGAGCTTTTCGTGTATATACGGCGGAAGGGGCATCTGTCCTAGCTTATCAAGCGTTTCGTAGAAGCTGCCATCACATTCAAAATCCAGTATTCTGTTTCCTTCCTCCGTTACATCGGCAACAGTACAGCGCATGAGTCCTTCGCCGAAGCTAAAAGAAGCACCTGGTTTTGCTTTTTTACCGGGCTTTGCAAGAGCTTCCCAACGCTTTTCCTCAATGTGACGAAGAAGCAGAAATTCCACATTTGCTCCGGTTTCGTCCTTGATTCCGTAAATTCTTGCCGGAAGTACACGGGAGTCGTTCAGGATAAGACAGTCGCCCTCGTGCAGGTGATCAAGTATATCATAAAAATGTTCATGCGAAAGCTCGCCTGTTATTTTGTTCATTACAAGCATTCTTGAACTGTCGCGGGGCTCAACAGGTGTCTGGGCTATAAGCTCCTCCGGCAGGTCATAATAAAAATCAGCAGTTTTCATTTTTTCGTTCCTTTCCGTTTTCTGTCTACATTATACCCCGTTATCCCTCAAAATGCAATGTTAAATAAAAAACAATCAGGACTGTAGTTTCCACAATTATTTTATAGTTATTCCTATTTTAATATTGCAATTTGACGGATAGTATGTTAAAATAATAACAGATTGACTGTGGAGCTTCGGCTTACGGGAAATCATATTAACTGAAATTGCCGCAACTAATGCAAAAGGTTCGTCCTTTGTCGAAGGTGCAAGCATTATAAGTCCTCTTTAGGGATTTTGCGTCTGCACCCGGTGGGGTGCTTTTTTATTGCGGCGGAAAAGAAGGTGAATTCTTTGGAAAGCCATGTTTCAATAATTGGAATAATTGTCGAAAACGTTGATTCAACAGACAGACTTAACGAGTTGCTGCATGAATACGGCAGCTACATTATCGGCAGGATGGGTCTTCCCTATCCTCAGAAATCTGTAAATATCATCAGCATTGCCCTTGATGCGCCGACGGATGTTATCAATACACTCGCAGGCAAAATCGGCATGCTGGACGGAATAAGCTCCAAGGTGGTATGTTCATCGAAATGAATATGTTTGAACTTATCGATAAGCTTGAAATGGAGCATGTCCTGTCAGGAGATGAATACTGTGCGCTGATCGGATCTGTTACCCCTGAGCTTTCGGAATATCTTTTTGAAAAGTCGCGCAGGATTCGTCATCAAATCTATGGACACGATATATTCGTGCGCGGTCTGATAGAATTTACGAATTACTGCAAAAACGACTGCTACTACTGCGGAATACGTCGCAGCAACAAAAATGCTCAACGATACAGGCTGCAAAAGGATGATATCCTGATGTGCTGTGAGCAGGGCTACGGGCTTGGATTCCGCACATTTGTGCTGCAGGGCGGAGAGGATCCGTATTTTACGGACGAGCGCATTACTGATATTGTTAGCAGTATAAAAAGGCTCTATCCGGACTGTGCCGTAACGCTTTCCATTGGCGAAAAAAGCCGCGAAAGCTACGAAGCCTTTTTTGCTGCCGGTGCAGACAGGTATCTTCTGCGGCACGAAACGGCAAATGATAAGCATTACAAAAAGCTTCATCCACCGGAGCTTTCACTGCAGCACCGCAAGGATTGCCTGCATGATCTGAAGGATATCGGTTTTCAGGTGGGCTGCGGTTTTATGGTGGGTTCACCGTATCAGACGGTTCAGAACCTTGCGGAGGATATGCTGTTTATAAAGGAGCTGCAGCCGCATATGGTCGGAATTGGTCCTTTTATTGCACATTCGGATTCACCGTTCAATAATGAAAGGAATGGCACTCTTGAACTGACACTTTTTATGCTGGGACTTATCAGGTTGACGCTTCCGGAGGTGCTTCTGCCTTCGACAACAGCCCTCGGTACGATACATCCGAGGGGACGCGAAAAAGGTATTCTTGCCGGAGCGAATGTTGTTATGCCCAACCTTTCCCCCGTTTCAGTAAGAAAAAAATATATGCTCTATGACAACAAGATTTGCACGGGTGAGGAATCCGCCCAGTGCAAAGACTGCCTTGCTAACAGAATGAAATCGATCGGCTACAACATTGTAGTTGATCGTGGCGACTGGAGATCGCCTGAAAATAATAATATCGGGATAATACCCGGGAAAGAGGAAATAAATGAGTTACGATCCTAAATCGCTTAAAGCGGAAGACTTTATTAACCATGAGGAAATACTTGAAACGCTGGAATATGCCGAGAAGAATAAGCATAATCGTGAGCTGATTGAGGAGATCCTTGAAAAAGCAAGGAAGACAAAGCGCGGCGTTGAATGTGCCGGTCTTTCCCACAGGGACGCAAGCGTTCTTCTGGCATGCGATATACCTGAGCTTACCGAAAAAATGTATGACCTTGCTAGAGAGATAAAGGAAGCTTTCTACGGAAACCGTATAGTTATGTTTGCGCCGCTGTATCTTTCCAATTACTGCGTAAACAAGTGCGTATACTGTCCCTATCATTACCAGAATAAGGAAATACCGAGAAAGAAGCTTACCCAGGAGGAGGTCAAAAACGAGGTCATTGCCCTGCAGGATATGGGTCACAAAAGACTTGCTATTGAAAGCGGCGAGGATCCCGTTAACAACCCGATTGAATATATCCTCGAATGTATCAACACCATTTACAGCATCAAGCACAAAAACGGCGCTATCCGCCGTGTGAATGTGAATATTGCCGCAACAACGGTAGAAAATTATAAAAAACTGCACGATGCCGGTATCGGAACCTACATTCTTTTCCAGGAGACATACCACAAGGAAAGCTACGAAAAGCTTCATCCGGCTGGACCTAAGCACAATTATGACTACCATACTGAGGCTATGGACAGAGCTATGGAGGGCGGCATAGACGACGTAGGTCTGGGTGTACTTTTCGGTTTGGAAATGTACAGATATGAATTTGCGGGACTGCTCATGCATGCTGAGCATCTTGAGGCTGTGCACGGTGTTGGTCCTCATACAATAAGTGTTCCGAGAATAAAGAGAGCGTCCGACATTGATCCTTCCGTTTTCGATAACGGTATCAGCGACGATATTTTTGCAAAGATAATAGCATGTATCAGGATTGCTGTCCCCTACACCGGCATGATTATCTCTACAAGAGAAAGCGAGGAATGCCGTGCTAAGGTTATGGGTCTGGGTATTTCACAGATATCCGGTGGCTCGAGAACATCTGTTGGCGGATATGCGGGATATTCTCCGGAGGAAAGACCCCATGACACCGAGCAGTTCGACGTTTCCGACCAGCGCAGCCTGGACGAGGTTGTACGTTGGCTTATGGAAAAGGGCTATATTCCGTCATTCTGCACCGCCTGCTACCGTGAGGGCAGAACCGGAGACCGTTTTATGGCACTTTGCAAAGTAGGTCAGATTCAGAACTGCTGCCACCCCAATGCGCTTATGACCCTTCAGGAATTCCTGACCGACTATGCAAGTGAGGAAACAAAGCGCATCGGCGAGGAGCTTATCGCTAGAGAGATACTCAATGTTCCGGATGAAAAGCGCAGACAGAGAGCGATAGATTATCTGTCAGAAATAAAGAATGAAGGTAAAAGAGATTTCAGGTTCTGATTCTCAGAAGGCTGCGACAGGACTATTCCTGCTGCAGCCTTTTTATAATATTGATCCGTGTATGAAAGGAGAAAAGTTTATGAGCCTTAACAATACACCTTCCGCAGAAAGAATTCATATCGCCTTTTTTGGCAGAAGAAATGCAGGAAAATCCAGCGTAGTGAATGCTGTTACAGGTCAGAATCTGGCTATTGTTTCAGAGGTGCTCGGCACTACTACCGACCCTGTTTCAAAGGCGATGGAGCTGCTGCCGCTGGGACCTGTTGTGATAATCGATACTCCCGGTATCGACGACGAGGGCGAGCTTGGAACGCTCAGAGTAAAACGCAGCTATCAGGTACTCAATAAAACCGATGTTGCGGTGCTTGTTGTTGATTCTGCCGTAGGTATTACCGGCGAGGACGAGGCACTGCTTGAACGGATACTTCAGAAAGCTGTTCCCTATTGTATTGTATACAACAAAAACGATACTGCAAAGATTTTGCCAAAGGGCGATAACGAAATTTCTGTAAGCGCCAGGACCGGAGACGGTATATACGAGCTTAAGGAGCTTATTGCCCGTCTTGCAAAAACAGAGGAAAAGGAAAAACACATAGTATCACATCTTCTTGATAAGGACGATATTGTTGTGCTTGTTGTACCGATAGATGAATCCGCTCCAAAGGGCAGGCTTATTCTGCCGCAGCAGCAGACAATACGCGATATTATTGACTGTCACTGCATTTCCGTTGTCACTCAGCCGGAAGAGCTGCCGCAGACGCTTTCGTCGCTGGCGAAAAAGCCGAAGATGGTCATTACCGACAGTCAGGCCTTTGCAAGGGTAAGCCGGGATGTTCCGGAGGATATTCTGCTGACGTCATTTTCAATTTTATTTGCGAATTATAAGGGCAATCTCAGACTTGCCGTTGAGGGAGTAAAAGCTATTGACAGACTATGTGACGGTGATACTGTGCTTATTTCCGAGGGCTGCACACACCACAGGCAGTGCGGCGATATTGGTACCGTAAAGCTGCCGCGTCTGCTTGAAAAATACACAGGAAAGAAGCTTAGCTATAAGTGGACAAGCGGAACGGAATTTGCACTGGGGCTGTCAAAGCTCAGCCTGGTAATTCACTGCGGCGGTTGCATGCTGAGTGAGCGTGAAATGAAATACCGCCTGAAATGTGCCGAAGATGAGGGCGTGCCCATCACAAACTACGGTACAGCAATTGCATATATGAATGGCATACTGCAGCGCAGTACGCTTGTTTTTCCGGAGATTGCGGCTTTGATAGGAGGATAATATGGACAGAAAAAACCATAATGCAGACTACTCTACAGCGGCTATGATAATAATGATGAGGAATATAACGACAGCGGCTTTTACGGAGGAACCGAAAAGGACAAGGATTATGTAGAAGCGGAAAAGGGGCTTGCTGATCAGGAAACTGCTAAAAAGACAGTTATCAAAAGCCTGACGCTTATTGCTTCGGCTGCGGTTACTATTTTTTCTGTTATCGGTATTTATACAGTGATTTCAGGGGAAATCATACCTGCTGTCACGTTCGGACCTAATGTTCTTCAGATAGTCACAGCGGCGATGCTTGTCGTTTTTGCCATCTATTCGGTTTATATGCTTATCTGGTCTCTGAAAAATCATAAAAAGCTGATTCATCGTGATATTATCTGTATCGCTGTTTTTTCGCTTCTGGCTGCGGTGATAAACGGGATTTCAAAATTAATATCTCCCCCGTCGAAAATTCTTTTCATCATTCTGATGGTGCTGCTCGCCGTGGGAATGGCAGTAATAATAGTCGGACTTGTGAAAAACAGGTATATTCCTGCTGTGATTTTCGTATCCGGACTATATATCATACTGGCGGCGTTCCTGTCGCTGACGGTATTTATTATTCCTGTTTTTGTTCCTGTTGTGGATTTCAATGCGCATTACTGTCTTATTACATCAGATAAAGACCTTGTTACCGACCTCAAAATAGAATAATACGTTGAACCCGAAATGGAAAGACTGCGCGACTTCGAGAACGGTTACGATTTCCAGTCTGCTTATCCGCTAAGTGAGATTGTATCGTCGAGAGCTGAGCTTGATAAATATCTGAATGAAGGTATCAGAAGGCTTGAGGAAGATGAAATCAGAAACCCTGATGCAATTGAATTCGCAAAAAAAATAAAAGATATTCTGACTAAGCAGACGAAGTATTATGACGATAGCTTTTTTGAGAATAATTTCCTTGTAATCTGTAATGATACGTCGAACTATATGATAGATAATTATACCGTAGAGGCAATCTATCCAACCTATATACATGGACTCATTTACGTGAAAATAAACCAGCACTGCAAAATTGCTCCAAAGGATACCGATTATTTATATTACAACGACGGAATCTGCTATGTATTTGCCGAGATGCCGAAACAGAAACTACAGGGTATTCAGAATTACATTGTCGTGAGCAATGATGTTTTAAGCGTGGGATGATAAAGGAGTAGATATATGAATAATAATCCGGATACAAAAGATAAATCAGGGAATAACGATTTTTCTGATATTCCCGCAGAAGAGCTTCCTCCGGTAGAAAGCTGCATAATGCTTTCAGAGATGGATCAGGATAATTACGTGAAACCTGTGAGGATGTATTACGAATCGGACACAAAGCAGACCTCCGCCAGCTCGCTTGCAGTGCTATTTGGATTTATCCTTACCTGTCTTTTTGCAGGTGTGATTCTGACACTGTGGAGAGCTTTCAATCCATACGGTTTTTTTTATTTTTCGCTGTATAAAGCGCCGCTCGGAAATCTGGCTTTCGGACTACATACGTCTGATTATCTTTACGGCTGCGGTGCTGGGCATAATGGGTCTGACCTATGTGATAGTACCGCCCTTAAAGCTGCTGTTCATCCCTTTGTCTGTGGTTGCTCTGGTGCTGGGAATCTTTTTGCTGAAGGGATTTGAACAGCGCGTATATGACCTGCTGACTTTATACATGATAGTTCTATTTATTGTGTTTCTGTTTTTTATGTCGTTCAAGGTATTTTTTACGGTCACAGTCTACAATGAAATTGACTATAACGCCCAATTATACTGTTTGCAGGGCAATGTTCCGGTGCAGTACAAGAATTACGACCACTATCGCGAAGAAAAACTTATATATGACGATTCGGATGAAGGTATAGGTATGTATGACTATAATGTGTATAATACCACGATTTTTGAAACAAAGCATGGTGTAGATACATTCTTCGATACGTTTGAAGAGGAGTACAAAGATATAAATAGCGAATCCCCTGTTTCGCGTCAGATAAGCGCCGATATGCGCAGGCTTATGGAGCCTGCGCTGCAGAAATATGATGACGGATTCTTCAGGAATAACATCGTAATAATGATGCCGGAATATTTTCACGGAAATATCGGTAATTATCGTCTTCCGGTCATCTATTCCGACCTAACAACGGGTGATTTGTCAGTTAATGTTAAGGCAGACCTACGTGATGATACACCAAATAACGGTATCTGCTTTATTCTTGTCGAGATTCCGAAAAATAAATTGGATTTTGATCTTATTTCGCACCTGAACCAGTCAATCAGCATTTAAGATTGAAAAATCGGCAATATATTTGTATTCTGTACTTGAAGTATGGAGAAAAAAATGGTAAAATCAGTATATCTGATAATAAAATGTTGGAGGAATAGAAATGAATAATACCGAAAAGAATCTTGATACCATCAAGGCGCTGTGTACTAACAGAGGCTTTGTATATCCCGGCTCCGAGATTTACGGCGGACTTGCCAATACATGGGATTACGGTCCTCTTGGCGCAGCACTGAAAAATAATATCAAGAATGCATGGCTCAAAAAGTTTGTGCAGGAGAACAAATACAATGTCGGTCTGGATGCAGCTATTCTTATGAATCCCCAGACATGGGTCGCTTCCGGTCATCTCGGCGGTTTTTCCGATCCGCTGATGGACTGTAAGGAGTGTAAGACACGCCATAGAGCAGATAACCTTATCGAGGAATTCGACGGTACAAACGTTGCCGGCTGGACCAATGAACAGCTTGCAGGCTATATCGAGGAGCACCACATTCCCTGTCCCAACTGTGGCAAGCACAATTTTACTGAAATACGCCAGTTTAACCTGATGTTCAAGACCTTCCAGGGCGTTACTGAGGACAGCAAGGATACACTCTATCTCCGTCCGGAAACAGCTCAGGGTATTTTCGTAAACTTTGCAAATATTCAGCGCACAACAAGAAAGAAGGTTCCCTTCGGCGTTGCTCAGATTGGTAAGTCATTCAGAAACGAGATTACTCCCGGAAAGTTCATCTTCCGTGTTCGTGAATTCGAGCAGATGGAGCTTGAATTCTTCTGCAAGCCCGGCACCGACCTTGAATGGTTCAGCTATTGGAGAGGCTTCTGCCGCGACTGGCTTTACAGCCTTGGAATCAAGGAAGAAAATCTCAGACTGCGTGACCATGACCCGGAGGAGCTTTGCTTCTATTCAAAGGCTACCACAGACTTTGAGTACCTCTTCCCATTCGGCTGGGGCGAGCTGTGGGGCGTTGCTGACAGAACCGACTACGACCTTACCCAGCACATCAACACCAGCGGAAAGAGTCTGGAATACTTCGACCCGACCACAAACGAGAAGTACATTCCCTATGTTATCGAGCCGTCACTCGGTGTTGAAAGACTGTTCCTTGCCGTTATGTGCGAAGCATATGACGAGGAAAAAATTGATGAAAAGGATACAAGAATTGTTCTGCATTTCCATCCGGCACTCGCACCCTTCAAGGCTGCTGTACTGCCGCTTTCAAAGAAGCTCTCCGAGCAGGCTGAAAAGGTATTTGCAGAGCTTTCAGAGAAATTTATGGTTGACTTCGATGATGCAGGCTCTATCGGCAAGCGTTATCGCCGTCAGGATGAGATCGGTACACCGTTCTGCATCACTTACGACTTTGACAGCATTGAGGACGGCTGTGTAACTGTGCGCGACCGTGATACAATGGCTCAGGAAAGAATTGCTATTGATAAGCTCAGCGACTATCTTGCAGAAAAAGTGAAATTCTGATTTATGTGCCCGACTGCTTTCCCGCTGTCGGGCATAATGATATTAAAATGAATGTTGAGTCAACAAATCCTGCAATAATGATTGACAGCAGAATTCATAAGTACTATAATAATACTGTATTCATAATTGAAAGGAAGTCCTTAAAATGGAAAAGAAAAACATTGATTGGTCAGGCCTCGGCTTCGGTTATATCAAAACCGACAAGCGCTTTGTTTCAACATATAAAAACGGTGCTTGGGACGAAGGCGCTTTAATCGATGATGATATGATCACCATGAGCGAATGTGCCTGCGTTCTGCAGTATGCCCAGACTATTTTTGAGGGTCTTAAGGCTTACACTACTGTTGATGGTCACATAGTTATTTTCCGTCCCGACCTTAACGCTGAAAGACTTGCGAATTCCGCAAGAAGAATGGAAATGCCTGTATTCCCTGAGGATAAGTTCATTGATGCTGTAGTTCAGACTGTAAAGGCAAATGATGCTTTTGTTCCTCCTTACGGTACGGGTGCAACGCTGTATGTACGCCCGTATATGTTCGGAATTAACCCTGTAATCGGTGTTAAGCCGGCTGACGAATTCCAGTTCAGAGTATTCACAACTCCGGTTGGCCCCTACTTCAAGGGCGGTGCAAAACCGATAGTAATTAAGGTAAGCGATTTTGACAGAGCAGCTCCGAACGGCACAGGCTTTATCAAGGCTGGTCTTAACTACGCAATGAGCCTGCATGCAATCGTAACAGCTCACGAAGAGGGCTTTGCAGAGAATATGTATCTTGACGCAAAAACACGCACCAAGGTTGAGGAAACCGGCGGCGCTAACTTCCTGTTCGTTACTAAGGACGGTAAGGTTGTAACTCCGAAGTCCAACAGCATTCTTCCCTCTATTACAAGACGTTCACTGATGTATGTTGCAAAGGAATATCTCGGACTTGAGGTTGAGGAACGCGAGGTTTACTTTGACGAGCTTGGCGATTTCGCAGAGTGCGGTCTTTGCGGTACTGCCGCTGTTATCTCTCCGGTCGGCATGATAAACGACCACGGCAGAGAGATTGCATTCCCCAGTGGTATGGACGAGATGGGTCCTGTTACCAGGAAGCTGTATGATACCCTTACAGGTATTCAGATGGGCAAGCTTGAGGCTCCCGAGGGCTGGATCAAGGTAATCGAATAATAATATTGAGTTATGCTGTCGCAGATTATTTCTGCGGCAGTTTTTTATTACTAAATGAAAAAAGTTGACCATAAAAGGTCAACTTTTATAAAACGTTCATAGTTTGTTTACAAATAGCAGAATAGCAGTATTCACCGGCAGTGATTTCAGCTGTATCTTAACATACGGCAAAATAAGCCTACCTCCCCCATCTAGATGAGATAAGTGACTGTCAGCAAAGATATAATTATTTCTTATCGCCCTTCTTTTTCCTAACGTACTCAAGGTATTCGTTGGGATTGGTGTAAAGCTGATTAAGCAGAGCCTTCATACCCATGCTTGATGCCAGAGAGCTGACTTCACCTATTTTTTCCAGATCACATTTATCCAGTTTGATAATTTTGTCAGCCTGCATTTTTGCGATAAGATTCATAAAAAACATCTCCAATATGAAAAAATAATTAATCGATATAGTGTTCCGGATAAAACAGGTAATGAATCCGGTATGATTACAATGATAAAGGATTGAATAAAAAACTGTGGTGTGATGACAGGCTATAATTTAGCGGAATTTACTGTCATACCCTTGAATAATTAAATGGTTTATGCTAAGATATATATATAATTTTATTTCATGGAGGTAGAAAAATATGGGAAAATTAATGAGTGAATTCAAGGAATTTGTCATGCGCGGTAACGTGATGGATCTGGCAGTCGGTGTTATCATCGGCGGAGCTTTCAGCTCTATCGTTACATCTCTTTGTAACGACGTTATCATGCCGGGTGTAAGCTGGCTCGTAGCTACCGTATCAGGCATGGATCTGACGAACGAGGCAGGTCAGCTTGATTTTACAAAGGTAACGTCTGCACTGAACATCGGACCGATCAGTCTCGGAAACTTCGCAGCAGCTATTATTAACTTCCTTATCATGGCAATTATCATTTTCATTATGGTTAAGGCAGTTAATAAGCTTATGTCCCTTCCCAAGGCTCTCAAGAAGACCAAGGAAGAGGAAGCTGAACCGACAACCAAGGAATGCCCCTTCTGCTGCAGCGAGATCAACATCAAGGCTACACGCTGCCCCCAGTGTACTGCAGTACTTGAAATTGCAGCTGAGGCTCTTGCAGAGGAGGATAAGAAGGATACAAAGAAGAAATAATCCTTCTGCTACAGCTTAAAATCATCGGCGGTGAATTTCGGCAGGTCAGGCAATGCTTTCGGTTCTCTTTTCAGAGGATCGTAGGCGTAGCTCCGACAGGGGTTTCCGATTATGGAGCTTCCCCTTCGGCATGCCGGACGACCGCCGTTATTTTTTACGTAATACCGGCAATATTCACAAGCAGGCGGGATATTTGTCCCGAAAAGCTTTCTTTTCCTCATATATTATCCTCCGTCATTATCTTCTTAATGTATTATACTACATTTTTCTACAATAAGCAAATATTATATGTAATATTGTTGTGAGAAAATTTCTCTGTTGTATGAAAAAATAATAATTGCAAATGCAACTGCAATATAGTACAATATAGCATGTAGTCTTTTTTACGAGGTGGTTGCGATGATATTTAACAGCAAAAATACAAGCCTTAATTTTGTGGATGGGGTTGGCTTTCTGCAGTTTCCCATATTGAGCAATCTTGATTTTGTCAATCATGCCTTTTCTACGCGCATCGGCGGTGTCAGCAGGGATGAATTCAAATCAATGAACCTCAATTTTAAACGCGGCGATGATCCGCATCTTGTTACGGAGAATTACCGTATTTTCTGCAAGGCTGCAGGATTTGATTTCGATACCCTTATTAGTTCATCGCAGGACCACAATACTAATGTGCGAGTTGTTACAAAAGCAGACTGCGGAATCGGGATAACCAGACCTCATGACATGCCAAGCGTTGATGCTCTTGTTACAAACGAGCCTGAAGTTACTCTTGTTACCCATTATGCGGACTGCACTCCCCTCTTCTTTGCTGATCCGGAAAAGCGCGTGATTGCGCTTGCTCATGCAGGCTGGAGAGGAACCGTTGCGAAAATCGGCGAAGCAGTTGTTGATAAAATGCAGGATGAATTTGGCTGCGACCCGACTGATATTATAGCCGTGGTAGGTCCTGCTATTGGTGCATGCTGCTACGAAGTAGACACTCCGGTTTACGAAGAATTCGCTTGTCTGACAGAGCTTAAGCCGGCATATTTCACACGGACCCTCGGACGCGGAAAATACCTGATAGACCTGAAGGAAGTCAACAGGCGCATGCTGATGGAAGCAGGGCTTCTGAGTATTAACATTATGATAAGCGACGTTTGCACAAGGTGCAACAGCGGATTGTTGTATTCCCACAGGGCAAGCGGCGGAAAGCGCGGCGGTCTTGTTGCAATGATGTGCATCAGACCTGAAAACTAAACAGAAAAAATTTCCCGGGCAGTTTGAACTGCCCGGTTATTTAATTATTTATCGGCTTTTTTGGTAGTTTTTGCAGCTGTTGATTTTTTTGTTTCAGCCTTAGCAGCGGGCTTTTCTTCTACCTTAGCGGGAGCTGCTTTTTTGGGTACAGCTTTAGCAGCAGGCTTCTCTTCTACCTTAGCCGGAGCTGCTTTTTTAGGTTCAGCCTTTGCAGCAGGCTTCTCTTCTACCTTAGCCGGAGCTGCTTTTTTATGTTCAGCCTTTGTAGCAGGCTTCTCTTCTACCTTAGCCGGAGCTGCTTTTTTATGTTCAGCCTTTGCAGCAGGCTTCTCTTCCACCTTCGCGGGAGCTGCTTTTTTGGGTTCAGCCTTTGCAGCAGGCTTCTCTTCTACCTTAGCAGGAGCTGCTTTTTTAGGTTCGGCCTTTGCAGCAGGCTTCTCTTCTACCTTAGCCGGAGCTGCTTTTTTAGGTTCAGCCTTTGCAGCTTTCTTTACCTCTACAGGAACTGTTACCTTTGCACCCTTTTTGAAGGTATCAAGACCCTCGCATCCCTCAAGGAACGGAAGAAGCTTTGAATAGATCTTCTCAACGCCGCCCTTGCTGTCACTTTCAATATTCAACGGCATAATTGGATCATGAACGCTGAGTCTCAGCAGGAACCAGCCGTTTCCGTTTGTTTTATTGAAGGAAACGCGGATGCCCTCGTGATTATCGTCAGCTACGATAAAGGTTTTCTGCTCTTCTGCATATGCGCCAAGTGCCTTTATTACCTTTTCTCCGTATTCTCTGAAATCCTTTTCGGTTATCTTTATTCTGATTTCCTTAGTTTCAACCGGCTCGGCAAGCTTCTCTACAAGAGCACCGAGCTTCTTGCCCTCGGCTCTGAGCTGAGCCATTTTTATTATGATTTTCGTAACAAGATATGCGCCGTCGTCCAGGAAGTAATTTTCTCTCATAGCTGCGTGGCCTGAGGTCTCTATTGCAAGCGGGCAATTAACTCCCTTTGCATTCTGGGCAAGTGCCTCGTTAATAACGTTCTTATAGCCTCTCTTGAAGCGAAGGTGCTTGCCGCCAAGTTCCTTTTCGATAAATGTTTTCAGCCCATCAGATGTGATAGAATCCGTTACAACGGTTCCACCCTTATTGCCTTCGAGAGCGATTGCAGCAGCCATAGCAACAAGGCGGTTGCGGTTGATCTCCTTACCATCGGCGTCAACAGCCCCCCCACGGTCAACGTCTGTATCGAATATAACACCGAGATCAGCTCCGGCTGCCTTTACTGCAGCGCAGACAGAAGCCATAGCTTCTTCGTTTTCGGGGTTCGGGATATGGTTCGGGAACATTCCGTCAGGCTCCAGGAACTGACTGCCGTTTACGTTTGCACCAAGTGCTTCCAGAACGTCAGTTGCGAAGAATCCGCCTGCACCATTTCCAGCGTCAACTACAATTTTGAAGCCCTTGAGAGGATGATCGTAATCACCCTGATCATTTACATCAGCCTTGATCTTTTCACGCAGAATAAAAGCGTAGCGGCTCATGAAATCACAGTCAACCCTCTTTCCAAAGCGGCTCTTTTCAGGCGTGTCGCCGTTTTGAGCATGCTCCAGAACAGCAATGATGTCCTGATCGTCAAGACCGCCGTCACGGGTGAAGAATTTAAGACCGTTACGATAATAGGGATGGTGGCTTGCAGTTACCTGCAGAGCGCCGTCACAGCCAAGCTCTACAGTGGTCATGAACATTGCAGGAGTCGTAGCTAGGTCACAGTCAAGTACCTCTGCGCCTGCCTGTACCATAGCTGCAGCTGCAAGTCCGAGTATATGCTCGCCGGATATTCTTGAATCGCGTCCGACAGAAATTTTCAGCTCGGAAACGCTCTTTCCGGTTTTTTCGCTGAGCCAGAGAATAAAGCCGTTTACCATTGCAGTAACAGCCTTATCGGTAAGGTTTACCTCATAGCCCTCTGCTTCAACGGCAACGCCGCGGATATCGGTACCGCTTTTGAATTGTTTCCAGAAATCATTAAGCATGTTTCATTCTCCTTTACGGTTTTTTGGTTACTGATTTATAATCGTTTTTATCGGCTGTTTTTTTGTATTCCAGACCGTTAAACGTAAGTGTATCCCCGTCTACGGCAAAGCTGACGGGTGCGTCCACCTTCTCGCCACCAAGGTTATAATAACCCAACGTGCAGGTGCTGTCCTCGGTTTTATACGCTCCTACAAGTCTTGATTCCTTGGAAAGCTGCTCGAATTTGCCGTTATCGTAGAATGTCAGCGTATAGGCATAGCCTGAGTTTTCCTCGGTAAATATCCAGGAGCCGAGAATCTCATCCTTTTTGGTGAAGTCGTCGTAATATTCAATTTTGTCACTCGACTCAGAGCTTTTCAGAGTCCAGATGTAGTAGGTTTTATCGTCCTGCTTTACGCTTTCAGTTATAGCCTGTTTTTTCTTTACCGATTCTTCGTCTGAGCTGCTGTCGTCCGGCGGGAAGAAAAGACCAGAATAGTCCGTAAGCTTCAGCACTCTTCCGGTAAAGATATTGCCCTCAAAGCTGTATCCGAAATCGGCGGTTATATAGGACGAGCCGAGATTAGTCAGATAAATGCTGAATATTGGGGTTTCAGTGCCGTCGTTGTTTTTCTTGTCATCAAGATAGTAGTTTCCTATAAGCGCGGTACCACCGGAATTCATGCTGAAATGGTTTTCGTTGTCGAAGGTGAAAGTGTATGCAAACATCTTTTCGCCTTCCGTATTATTCACTTCAACAAGCCAGTCACCGGCAATGCTGGTATCGAAAAAGCACTTCCATACTCCAAAGATGATAAGTGTGCAAAGAAAAATGCACGCTGCAATAATAATCGGCGCTCTGAAAAGAGGTGTTTTTCGTCCGGACTTTGACTTGACCTTTGTTGCTTTTTCATCGGAGGTGTCAGGCTTCTCGTAGTCAACCTCGTCGGTGTTGTCACCATTAGTTTTGCCGTCTGATGTTTCATCGGCAACGCTGTCATCCGTTCCATCAGTTTCTTCAGCAGTTTCGTCACCTGTTTCGCTGATTTCATCGTCGGTGGTGTTTACAGTTTCGCTGTCGGTCAGCTTTTCAGATTCCGAGGCGCTGATATCCCCGTTATCAATATCGTTTGATATTTCCGTTTTTTCTTCGGACATACTATCACTCCGTTTTCCTTTTAATTCCATACTATATATTGTATCCTAAATCCCCTTGTAATACAAGAGTTATTGTAAATATTTTACATTTATTTTATGACTGAGGACAATATAATAATTTATTTATAGAAGAGTTATACAATTTTATAATGTCTTCAGAATAAAATATCGTAATAAGCAGGAAAAAATTTTTCATCTATAAATAAAATGTTGAATAAAAACTGAATTTGTGCTATTATATATCTATACTGTCAATGTATACTATGGGATAGTATTTATAGGGGGATTGTTTTATGGATATCAAAACTGCTTATGACCTTTGGCTTGGAAATGCTGTGGAAGACGTAGACCTCAATGCCGAGCTGAAAAGCATATCAGGTGATGAAAATGAAATATATGAAAGGTTCTACACTGAGCTTAAATTCGGAACTGCAGGACTGAGAGGAATTATCGGCGCAGGTTCCAACAGAATGAATATTTATACCGTTCGCCGTGCTACACAGGGACTTGCAAACTTCCTTAATGCTAAGTATGAAAATCCTGCGGTTGCAATTTCACACGATTCCAGAATTAAGGCTGATCTTTTCGCAAGAGAGGCTGCAAGGGTTCTTGCTGCCAACGGCGTAAAGGCTTATATCAGCACTGAACTGCAGCCTACTCCTGTTGTTTCCTTTGCAGTAAGGTATCTTGGGACCCAGGCCGGCATTATGGTAACAGCAAGTCACAACCCGGCTAAATACAACGGATACAAGTGCTATGGCAGCGATGGCTGTCAGATGACTGACGTGAATGCAAATGCTGTTTTTTCAGAGATCGATAAGCTTGGATATTTCGGCGACGAAATCAAAATCGTTGATTTTGACAAGGGTCTCGAAAGCGGCATGATCAAATGGATCAGCGACGATGTTTACGAGGCATATCTCGAAAAGGTTCAGGAGCAGTCCGTAAACCCCGGTGTATGCGCTGGCTCCGGACTCAAGATTGTATATACTCCCCTTAACGGTGCCGGAAACAAGCTTGTAAGAAAGATTCTTGCAAGAAACGGCGTTGAGGATATCACTATCGTCCCTGAGCAGGAAATGCCCGACGGCAATTTCACAACATGCCCGTACCCGAACCCGGAAATCAAGGAGGCACTCAGACTCGGACTTGAGCTTTGCGACAAGGTTAAACCTGATCTTCTTCTTGCAACCGATCCGGACAGCGACAGAGTTGGCATTGCTGTAAAGACTGATACAGGTTATCGTCTTATGAGCGGCAATGAAACAGGAATAATGCTTATGAACTATATCCTTTCCAGCAGAAAGGCAAACGGCACTCTTCCTGAAAATCCCGTTGCAGTCAAGACCATCGTTACAAGCAAGCTTGTTGACCGCGTATGCGAAAAATATGGCTGCGAGCTTAAAAACGTTCTCACAGGCTTCAAATATATCGGTGAGCAGATTCTCCTTCTCGAGCAGAAGAACGAAGCATACAGATATGTATTCGGCTTTGAGGAAAGCTATGGCTATCTTGCTGGCAGCTATGTCCGCGACAAGGACGCTGTAGTTGCTTCGATGCTTATCTGCGAAATGGCTGCGTTCTACCGCAAGCAGGGTAAGAGCCTGAACGACGTTATGAATGAGCTTTACGAGGAATTCGGCTACTATATAAACAAGACCGAGGCATTTGAATTCGAGGGCGCTGCAGGTATGCAGAGAATGGCAGATATCATGTCCTCTCTCAGAAGCAGTCATCCCACAGAGATTGCCGGGTTCAAGGTTGAAAGTGCTGCTGACTATCTCAATTCTGTATATAAATGTCTTAAGACAGGTGAGCAGTCAGTAATTGATCTTCCCAAGTCAAACGTACTTGCCTATTCCCTCGAGGGCGGCGGCGCTGCTATTGTAAGACCCTCCGGCACAGAGCCGAAGATAAAGGTTTATATAACTGCAGTCGGCAAGAGCGAAGAGCTTGCACGTGAGATTGCAGACAATATGGTAGCATCCATGGTAAAGACCCTCGGTATCTGATTATTGGATTACTGTGTATAAAATATTACCGGAGAACACGATGTTCTCCGGTTTTTCTTATGTAAATGGACTTTGATGCATATTAATATTGACAGATGCAACAAGGCGGCACAGCTTTTTGCTGTACCGCCTTGTTGTTGCGGAGAAATCTATGAAAAAACATTGAGTAATAATCAGTTGAAATATCCGCCGAAGCCGCCGTAGGGATTAACACCGCTATTATTTGAGCTTTCGGTATTATTCTTGGCTGTATTATCATTTTCTCTTTCTCCGAGAGTGGCCTCAACAGTCATTTCCTTTCCGTCACGCTCAATTGTAAGAACTACAACATCCCCCGCTTTGTGCTTAAGAATGTAGGAATTGAGAACGCTGGAGGATGTAACCTCAGTGTCATCAACCTTTACAATGAGGTCGCCGATCTTGAGTCCTGCTTTGTCAGCTGCCGTGCCGTCATATACTGCTGAGAGATAAACGCCCTGCTTATCAACTCTGTACATGAACATTGCGTCCTGAGAGGTGATATCGATAAGGCTTACACCAAGATATCCTCTGCCGCTGACATAACCCTTTGTCTTGAGATCAGAGAGGACGTCAACGATATTGTTTATCGGAATTGCAAAGCCGAGACCCTCTACGGATGTACCTGATGTTGTTGAGCTTGATTTTGCTACAACTATGCCTATAAGGTTTCCTTCTGCATCATAAAGACCGCCGCCGGAATTGCCGGGGTTTATAGCAGCGCTTGTCTGGAGAAGTGTCATTGTTTTGCCATCGATACGGATTTCTCTGTCAAGGGCACTGATGATGCCATCTGTAACAGTTCCGCCGAGCTTGCCGAGGGGGTTGCCTATTGCGATTGCATCCTGACCTACGCTGAGCTTCGAGCTGTCACCGAAGGTAGAGGTCGTAAGACCTGTTTCGTCTATTTTGATAAGAGCTACGTCAAGAGTTGCGTCGTAACCGATTACCTTCGCTTCGTAATCCTTGCCGTTGGTAAGGCGAACTGTAACAGAGGATGCGTTCTCGATTACATGGTTGTTTGTAAGAATATAGCCGTCCTCGGTGATGATAACGCCGCTGCCTGCTGCCTGAGAAACATACTGACCGTAGAAGCTGTCGTACTGAGTTGTTTCTGTTGTAATTTCAACAACGCTATCTTTGACCTTAGCAACAACCTCCTGAATGCTTGTGGGCTTCAGGTCGGTTTCTGATGCCTGAGTTATTTTGAGGGCGGATGATCTTTCATCATCCTCTGAGGATGATGAGCTTGACAGAGAGGTCTGAATGTTTCCTGATTCATTGAATCCGCCTGCAATCTTTGTGCCGATAAATCCGCAGCCTACGCCAAGTACTGCAATCATTGCGACTGCACCGATACCGAGTGCAACCTTTGCGCCGGTATGGGATTTCTTCTTTTTAGGCTCGTAAACGCCGATTGTAATGGGATTTCCGTTTGTGTCGTAATGCTGAGGCATCTGCTGATACTGGTTGCCGTTAGTAAAGCGGTTCTGCACTGCGTACGGCGGGGTGTTATATGACTGCTGCGGAGTTGTGCTTTGCTGAGGAGCTGCGGGCTGCTGTATCGTCGGCTGAACGGGAGTCTGCATTGCCGGCTGCTGCTGAACGCCTGCTGCGGCGCTTGTCTGCTCCGAAGAGTTGCTTTGTACGCTTTCTGCTGCTGCGGGAGCTTCTGTTGTGGTCTGGGCTGAGGAGTAGATATTTTCATAATCCTGAGACTGAACCGGTGAAGTTGCTCCCTGTACTGCTTCGGGCTGAGTATTCTCGGTCTTAGCTGTGAATTCGTTGTTATCAAAAATTTCCTTGTTTTCCATAATTAATACCTCCGATTGGTTTATTTGGTTTTGTTTTATCTGATGATGTTATTATAAACCCTTTTAAATTATTTTGTGCTACCAATTTGTAAATATAGCCTTAAAGTTTTTTAAGATTAATTTTTCCTTGCCATATTTATTACATTAAATATGATAACTCTATTTTTTAATAAAGTCAACTATAGTAATTAGTCAGAAGAGAAAATAGATTGTCTATAGAAGAGCCAGAATATAAAAATACAGCTCGTTAACAATAATCAGCAAAAATTCGGCAAATGTATCTTTATTTTAAGTGAAGACTCAGCAACGTAAATCGGCACCGGTGTTTTGCCGGGACTGATGTTTGATTTTTTAATGATTGTATGATAAAATAAAAAAGGGTGATGATGCAATGAAACTTAACTATCATACGCATACACAGCTTTGCAGACATGCGTTCGGGACGACTGAGGAATATGTTCAGTCAGCACTGAAAAACGGACTCGGTGTTTTGGGATTTTCTGATCACGCTCCGTTTCCTGAAAAGGATTTCGGATACAGAATGCTTTATGATGAGCTGACCGGATATAAAAATGAAATTGACAGGCTCAAAGCTGAATATCACGAAAAAATGACAATATACTGCGGACTTGAAATTGAATATCTTCCGTGTAAAGACGACTATTATGTGAAACTAAAGGATAAAATCAGCGGATTCGGTTTTGATTACCTTGCTATGGGCGAGCATTTTTACGGAGAAACAACGGATAGTACCAAAAATATATTCTTTGCATCGTCAACTGATGATTACGTTGAATATGCAGAATATATTTCGAGAGGATTATCAACCGGACTTTTCTCCTTTCTCGCTCATCCTGATATAATGTTTTACAATGATTTTGCTTTTGACAGCAATTGTCGGAAAGCTTGCGATATTATCCTGACGGCTGTCGAAAAAAATAACGTTCCCGTTGAATTCAATGCAAACGGATTAAGACGTGAAAAAAAGATATACCCTGACGGTAAGCGTCACCCCTACCCCTATCTACCGTTCTGGGAAATTATCAGGGGAAGCAACATCAGGGTGATACTCGGCGCGGACAGTCACACTCCCGATCAGGTCTGGGACAGTGATGTTGAGCAAGCCTATGAAATATGTGATAGAATGAATCTGAATGTCATCACATCCGATTTTTTGGAGGGAATATGAAAACTTTAAAAATCACTGCCTGCCTTTTATTTGCCGTCTCTGTATTTATTGGTGCGGCGGCGTGCGCTCAGAATACTCCTGTACAAACGAGCACAACGGCATCCGTCACAAGTTCTGAAGTCTCCGACATTGTTTCCGATGAATCAGTAGAGGAAGAAAGCAAAAGTCCTGTTCCGGAACAGTGGCAGGATAATGGTATTTTTTCTAATTACTATGAAAAAGCATATTTAATGATGAGCGAATTGTCCCTTGAGGAAAAAATCGGTCAGATGCTTTTTACCAGATGCCCGGATACGGATGCGGCAGCTACGGCTAAAAAATATAATATTGGCGGTTATGTTCTTTTTGGACGGGATTTCGAGAATAAAACAAAGGATGATGTTATCAGAACCATACGCTCTTATCAGGAAAGCTCAAAAATACCAATGGCGATTGCTTCTGATGAAGAAGGCGGTACGGTGACGCGTGTTAGCTGGAACGATAATCTGACGGAGCATTTCTTCCAGTCGCCACGTGATATATATGAAAGTGGCGGCATGGATGCAATACGAAGCGATACTCTCGAAAAATCTCAGCTTCTGCATGAGCTTGGAATCAATGTAAACCTCGCTCCGGTGTGTGATATCTGCACAGATCCGGATGATTTCATGTATGACCGCTCGCTTGGTCAGAGTCCGGAAGTAACCGCTACATTTGTTAAAACCTTTGTTGATGAAAGCCAGAAAAACATGGTATCTGCAACTCTGAAGCATTTTCCAGGTTACGGAGGGAATGATGATACGCATTTCGGAATTGCCATTGACAAGCGTACATATGAAAATTTCACAGAAAATGATTTCGTTCCGTTTGCCGCAGGAATTGAAGCCGGTGCACACTTTGTTCTTGTAAATCATAATATTGTCAAGTGCATTGACGAAAGCAACCCCTCTTCCCTTTCTGCCGCTGTTCATAAAAAACTTCGTGAAGAGCTCAAATTCACCGGAATAATTGTTACCGACGATATGGACATGGAGGGCGTTAACGCTTATCTTGAGGATGAATATTCCGCATGTGTTGCGGCTGTTCTTGCAGGAAATGATATGGTGATGATAAGTGATCCGGGTAAGGCTGTTGACGATATAAAAAAAGCAGTTGATGATGGCAAGATCGATGAAGAAATAATAAACCACAGCGTAATGCGAATACTTGCCTGGAAATACGCAAAAGGAATGATAAAATAATAAAACGGGGCTTCGGCGAAAACCAAAGCCCCATTCACCCGACCGCTCATACAAGCGGCCGGGATTCTTTCTTTTACATGAAAGCAAGTGCTTCTATAATATCTGTATATACGCTCGGAGGGTTTGCACCCTCTATTTTTTCGCTTATTCTGCCGTCCTTGAAAAAGAGCACACTGGGGACAGTATCGATCGCATAATGAATAGCAATGTCGGGCGACTGTTCAACATCAAGCGATAGCACGCGTATACAGTCAAAGTATTGCGACGCAATTTCATCAATTATCATTTCCAGTCCTCTGCTTTGTACATTTTCGTGCTCACAGAAAAATACCATTACAATTCCGTCGCCTATTCTGTCATCAAAATCGTATGAATCGACTGGAATAACATCTTCACTCATTTTTCTACCTCTTCCCTGTAAATCAATTAATAAAATGCACTGTTTATTCGGCTTTTTTTGCATTATCTATAAGCTATAATATAGCCATGGTAATCATTTACCCCTTGTTTCGTCAAGCCTTGTACGAAGTACAACAGCAATCTTTCCTATATAAGGCAAAAGCTTCTGCTCAAATTTAAGTGCGGATATCACACCGAATACGATCATCAGTGCATATGCAATGCTGATCGCAAGGGTCAGAAGAAAGCCGGCTATAAGCTGCAGCTCCGGAACAAAGGAAAGTGCCAGATAAAGCAGAAAATCCAGAAAATACAGTACCGTAAAGGACGCAAACAAAACTCCGCCCTGGAAAGTATGAAAACGCAGGTCGGGGTTATTCTTCTCGACAGCAAAGTGTCCGATAACAAAAAGGACGCCTATATATGAAATAGCTGAAAGGAAACGTATATTGCCGTTATTTTCCTCCATAGTACACCTCCGGTTTGTTTTATCATATTATAAACCTATTTTTAATAAAACTCAAGTGCACCGCCTGTGCAGAATTTGCAGTTAATACAGGTGCATGAAAAGCTGTTAGCCTTCTGTACTATTATTTACACTGAGCGCGGCAATAAAAGAATAAAAAGAACAGATTTTTCATATAGATGTTGAGAAAGCTACAAGAGGCAATGCCTCAAGAAAGGAATGAACTAAAATGACAGGATATTATCCTGAAGGCAAACTCATAGCAACCACTGAAAATGCAGCTGCAATGCAGTCTGTATCGTCTCTTGCAGATGCTCTGCGTGAAGGAAAAATTCTTGAAGGACGGGCTATCGTATGTGATTCTTCGCATAATCTTATTGTGGATCTCGGCGTTATGAAGGGAATAATTCCTCGTGAGGAGGGCGCAATAGGTATTCGCGAGGGTACGGTGCGTGATATTGCCGTTATCTCAAGAGTGAACCGTCCTGTATGCTTTGTTGTGACTGATATCAGGAAAAACGATGCCGGCAGACCGGTTGCAATTCTGTCACGTCGTCTGGCACAGGAACGCTGCATGCGCGAATATATCGGCAGCCTTGTTCCCGGCGATGTGATTGATGCAAAAATTACTCATCTGGATTCCTTCGGCGCCTTTGCTGATATCGGCTGCGGAATAGTATCCCTTCTGCCGATCGATTCGATATCAGTTTCCAGGATAGATCATCCGAGAGAACGATTTACCGTAGGCATGGATATCAGAGCGGCAGTAAAAAGCATCGACTGCGGCAGAATAAGTCTTACTCACAAAGAACTGCTGGGAACCTGGGAGGAGAATGTCAGCTCCTTTGAAATCGGAGAAACAGTTGCCGGAATTGTTCGTTCCGTGGAGGAATACGGTGCATTTATAGAGCTTGCACCCAACCTTGCAGGACTTGCTGAAATGAAGGATGGAATCAGTGTTGGTCAGCAGGCGAGCGTATATATCAAAAATATTATTCCGTCCAGGATGAAAATCAAGCTTATAATAATTGATACCTTCGATTACGAATACCGTCCGTCCGAGCCGGAATACTTTTTCCTCGGTGACCATATGGATTATTTCCGCTATTCTCCACCATCGTCCGACAAGGTTATCGAAACGGATTTCGAGGCTGCAGCGGTTTCCGTGGGAGAGTATACTGCATGCACAACAAGGGCATAACCGGTATTATCTGAGCTGGCGGAGTATTTCATCGGTGGCAACTTCTAATCTCTTAGCAGTCGAATCTGGTGCGCCTCTCTGAATAGGATTTCCGTCTATATCGGTTTTGATTCCGCTGTTGAGGCTCAGAAATGACAGATGACGGCTATAGAGGAATCTGACATCCGGAAAACGACCTTTTATTTCCTCTGCAGCGAATGCAGCGCTGTTTCCGAAGGTTATTATAACGTCATATCCTGAAATGTCACTGGCAAGTCTTTCGAGATTTTCAGGTGATTTTATCTCCTTACGGGAAGGCTCTGTTCTGCCGTCAAAGGCCATATAGTGAACGGATTCCGAAGAATTAGTAATCCTGTAATCGTAGCGGTCTACGGAAGGAAAAAGCTCAGGCATTTCAGCCTTCAGATAAACGAGCATTGCGTCGAGGTTTTTTCCGGTCTGTCCGTTGACCAGCCTGCCGCTTTTTTCCTCCTCCTGACCCGGACAGGCAAATATAAATGCTGTTTTTATCCCGGGAATTCCTTCATTTCTTTTAACAATATTACTCAAAGTACCATTTCACTCCAATTACAATAAATAATATATAATTATAAAATCTATGGCATAGGTTGTCAATAGAATAATTATTGTACTGCATTCTTCATTGTGTAATTATTGTACTGCATTCTTCATTGCCACTACACCCATGATGGTTTCAGGCTTATGCTTTTATCAGTGATTAATTGAAATATTGTTCTACTCGGACAACATAGTAGAATGTCAGTAATAGTTGAATCACCGCAAAACTGCGACCACGATCAGCCAGATAATGGTACGGATTCAGAGCGAAGCGACAAACACGAACGTGATGCATCGTCACTCTATATCAAAATGGCACTTCCTTCGGGCGTTTGCTGTTGGTTGGATTGAAATTTTGGGGAAGTTGTGGTATTATATTGGTGACGAAATTGTCGAGTGCTTGATATCAGGAGGAAAATAAATGAAGTACGAATTTGTCAAAATGCATGGTGCAGGAAATGATTATGTGTATGTAGATTGCTTCAAGAATGCAATACATGACCCGAATAAGCTAAGTATGCTTGTTTCTGACAGACATAAGGGTATCGGTGCTGACGGACTTGTAATGATTTGCCCGTCGGATGTGGCAGATGCAAAGATGCGCATGTTCAATGCTGATGGTTCAGAGGGAAATATGTGCGGAAATGCTATCAGATGCGTTACTAAATATCTATTTGATAACGGATACGTTGATAAGGATAATATTACTATAGAAACAAAAAGCGGAATAAAAAGTATTAAAGTCAAGACTGAAAATAATCGCTTTGTAAGTGCTGCAGTCAATATGGGAAAGGCTGTGTTTGAGCCTACCCTTATTCCGGTTGGCGTCGGAGGGGAAACTTTTATCAATCAGCCGATAAACATACTCGGAAAACCGTATCTGTGTACAGCGGTTTCAATGGGTAATCCTCATTGTGTAACCTTTGTGGACGATACGCAGGGAATCGATATTGAAAAAATCGGTCCGGTTTTTGAGAACCATCCCCTGTTCCCCGATCGTGTAAATACTGAATTCATAAAAGTAATTGATGAGACTAACCTCGAAATGCGCGTTTGGGAGCGCGGCTCGGGTGAAACAATGGCATGTGGTACCGGCTCTTGTGCAGCGGTCGCAGCGGCGGTCGCAACGGGAAAATGCAAAGCCGATACCCCTGTGAGTGTACACCTTCGCGGAGGAATACTTGTTGATACCTACCTTTCCGACGGTACAGTCATTATGGAGGGCGGAGCAAAAACTGTTTTCTCAGGTGTTATCGATACGGTAGAGCTTACCGAATCATTCGACAAGTGACATGCAGCATAAAAACTGACCGGAGTGTCCCACATTTGAGGGATTCCGGTCAGTGTTTTTTATGTATTGAGCGGTGACAAAACTACGCTGCCGCTTTTTCTTGTTGCTTTCATGTCGATTATGCGCTGATTTTCGGATCCGCGGAAATTCAGCATCAGATTTCTCAGCTCTTCGACAAATTTTCCGTCGACAAGGATATCAATATTATCAAGAATTTCGTCTGTGCATTCTATGTACCTGCATCCGCCTGGGATAAGGTCTTTGTCATACTTAAAGCCTGTATACATCCATATATCCCTGCCGGGAAGTTCCTTTCTGACCCTGCGTATAAGCTTTACGACCTCAATCTGGTTGGAAGGCTCAAAGGGTTCACCGCCGAGAATAGTCAGACCGTTGTAATAATCCTTGGAAAGCTCTTCGATGATATAATCCTCTGTTTCCTGTGTGTATGGCTGACCGTATTCAAAATCCCATGTCTGAGGCTGAAAGCAGCCCTTACAGTGATTTGTGCAGCCGGAAACAAACAGGCTGACCCTAAGCCCAACGCCGTTAGCACAATCCGCAGTAATGATCTCTCCGATATACATAAGAAGATCCTCCGTGATCTGTCATAGAATAAAAACGGGGAGCAGTATTAATGCTCCCCTGAATTGTATCAGCAGGTGGTTTTTGATGGAGCTGCAGGTGCAAAGCTGTTCATCGAAAGATGAAGCACTCTTTCCTTTATCTCCTGAGTTCTGCCCTGATTCCAGAACTGCGTTCCGATATAGCCGCATGTTCTTCTTGCAACGTTCATCTTGTTCTGATCTCTGTTTTTGCAGTTGGGGCATTCCCAGACGAGCTTGCCGTCCTCGTCCTTGACAATCTGTATCTCTCCGCTGAAGCCGCAGACCTGGCAGAAATCGCTCTTTGTGTTTAGCTCAGCATACATAATGTTGTCATATATAAAGCGGATTACCTGCATTACGGCAGGAATGTTGTTCTGCATGTTGGGAACTTCAACATAAGAAATTGCACCGCCCGGTGACAGAGCCTGGAACTGGGATTCGAGCTTCAGCTTATCAAATGCGCTGATCTCCTCAGTAACATGGACGTGATAGCTGTTTGTGATGTAGTTTCTGTCAGTAATGCCCTTGATAATGCCGAAACGCTTCTGCAGGCACTTTGCGAATTTGTATGTTGTGCTTTCAAGCGGTGTGCCGTAAAGGCTATAGTCTATCTTTTCGGCAGCCTTCCACTTAGCGCAGTACTCGTTGAGCTTCTTCATGATCTTCAGACCAAGCTCTTTGCCCTCTTCTTCGGTAAGCTTTTTACCGTTGAGGCTGTATACGCACTCCCACAGACCGGCATAACCGAGTGAAAGCGTTGAGTAGCCGCCGTATAGGAGCTTATCAATAGCCTCGCCCTTCTTCAGCCTGGAGATAGCACCGTACTGCCACAGTATCGGAGCAGCATCTGACAGAGTGCCCTTGAGTCTTTCATGACGGCAGCGCAGGGCTCTGTGGCAAAGCTCCATTCTCTCGTCAAAGATCTCCCAGAATTTATTGATATCCTTCTGAGCAGAAAGACCAATGTCGACAAGGTTTACTGTAACAACACCCTGATTAAAGCGTCCGTAATACTTCGGCTTTCCGTTTTCGTCAATATACGGAGTAAGGAAGCTGCGGCAACCCATGCATGTATAGCAGTGACCGTCACCGTTTTTGTCAATCTTGTTCTGCAGCATAACCTTTTCGGAAATATAATCCGGAACCATTCGCTTTGCTGTACATTTAGCAGCAAGCTCTGTAAGATAATAATATGGATCGCCCTCGTGGATATTGTCCTCCTCAAGAACGTATATAAGCTTCGGGAAAGCAGGTGTAATCCATACGCCGGCTTCATTCTTTACACCTGTATAACGCTGCTTAAGGGTTTCCTCGATTATCATTGCGAGGTCAGCCTTTTCTCTTTCGCTTCTTGCTTCATTGAGGTACATAAAAACAGTTACGAAAGGAGCCTGACCGTTTGTTGTAAGAAGTGTTACAACCTGATACTGAATGGTCTGAACGCCCTTGGTGATCTCTTTTCTGAGTCTTTCCTCGACAATCTTGCTGATAGTCTCTTCGGGGACATCTGCACCCATTTCCTTGAGCTCCTCCAGAAACTCCCGTCTGATCTTCTCGCGTGAGATCTGTACAAACGGAGCAAGGTGCGTGAGGCTGATGCTCTGTCCGCCATACTGGTTGCTGGCAACCTGTGCAATGATCTGTGTAGCGATATTGCAGGCGGTGGAAAAGCTGTGGGGCTTCTCTATAAGCGTTTCACTGATAACTGTGCCGTTCTGGAGCATGTCCTCAAGATTAACAAGGTCACAGTTGTGCATATGCTGAGCAAAGTAGTCAGCATCGTGGAAATGGATAATTCCTTTTTCGTGAGCCTCTACTATATCATAAGGAAGAAGCATTCTTCTTGTAAGGTCCTTGCTGACCTCACCGGCCATATAGTCACGCTGAACGCTGTTGACTGTAGGGTTCTTGTTGGAATTCTCCTGCTTCGCTTCCTCGTTGTTACATTCTATAAGGCTCAGTATCTTATTATCTGTAGTATTTGAGGAACGAATAAGTGAACGCGTATAACGATAGCGGACATAATTCTTGGCAAGCTGGAAAGCTCCCTTTGCCATGATCTGATCCTCTACCATATCTTGTATTTCCTCAACGGAAACCGCTCTGCCCATTTTTGAGCATTTGTATTCGACATATTCTGCAACATCGCGAATCTGCTCTTCGGACAGCTTGTTGTTCTCTGTTGCATTGTTTGCCTTCATTACGGCGTTGAATATCTTTTCGCCGTTAAAGAGCTCCTCGGAGGAATCTCTTTTGATAATCTTCATTTAAATTCATCTCCAAATCAATGTTTTTCCGAATTGCGTGTAATATGTATTCTATATCAAAAACGGGTAAAAGTCTGTTGCAATTGCAACATTTTTGTGTTACAATACTATATATAGCGTTTTATACAAAAAAATCCACATTATGTAGAGGGTGACAGATTTGAATAAAAATACAGGATACGCAGAAAAAAAGAATATTTTTATTTCCCGCGGCAGGAAGTATTTTTCCTCAAACGTGAAAAGTTTTGGCAGGGGCGATATCATCATCAAGCAGGACGCAATGGCGGAACGCGCACTACTCCTTTTGAACGGCGTTGCTGTTATGAAAAGCATCAATGACAACGGCGAGGAAAGCATACTTGATCTGTTTGGCAGAGGTGATGTTTTCGGCGGCATGTTTACCCCCGCCGGAAATGTAAATTTATACTACATAGTTGCAAAGAAAAACTGCGATATTTGTTATATGCAGGATACAACGAAGAACAATTATTCTGAAGAGGAAAATATAGAGTATTTGTCATTTATAAAATCGGTTGTATCCGAAAATTTTTCAAGACAAATGCTTCACACTGACATTCTTGCTCAGCGGAGTATAAGAAGCAAGCTTATGACATATTTCATGCTTCTGGCAAGACAGCAAGGAAATGACTTTACATTGCCCCTATCCCTCACCGATACTGCGGATTATATCGCTGTTGACCGCAGTGCCATGATGCGTGAAATAAAAAAGCTTAACGAGGAAGGGATAATATGTTCCAAGGGTCAGAGAATGGTATTTATCGAGGAGTAGTTTACTTTACATTTGCAATATACATTATATAGTGTAATGTTGATTTCTTTATACTAATGTGGAAAAATAATAATTTTGTAATTTTTGACGAACAATTTA
>ONAX01000048.1 GCA_900315875.1 uncultured Eubacteriales bacterium
CAGAAACGCCCCATCGAACTCTTTCTTATTTCTTATTTATTCTCTATTATTTATTATTTGAGCCCCCCAAGCGTAAGCGAGGGGGGCGTTTCTGGAGATAAGCGGAATCGAACCGCTGACCTCTTGAATGCGAACCAAGCGCTCTACCATCTGAGCTATACCCCCGTATATGTACATTATACTAAAGCACCTCCCTGTTTTCAATAGTTTTTTAACTGGTGTTCAAAAAAAAGGAAACAGCACCACTTTTTTGTAATTACTGTTGACTGAAAAATAATTATGTATTATAATGGAAACTTAAGGGCGTTTTTTATATGCCAAAAGCCCCATAAAATGTACGTTTTTCAAATAATTGCGACACGAAAGGACAGCGAAAAGGGAATGGCAAAGTACAGGATCGGAATCGACGTCGGTTCAACCACGACAAAGCTGGTGCTGACCGAAAACAACGAAATGACCTACCATAAGTATATCCGTCATTTCGCTAAACAAAGAGAAAGCATAATCGGACTGCTTGAAGAGATCAGAAGTATAATCGGAAGCGATACCTTTGAGGTGTGCCTGACAGGCTCCGGCTCCCGTATACTTGCGCAGGCTGCTGAGCTGCCCTTCACTCAGGAGGTCGTTGCGAATTCTCTTGCACTCAAACGCAAATATGACCGCATTGGCACCGCAATTGAGCTTGGCGGCCAGGATGCAAAGATAATATTCTTCCGCGAGGACGAAAGCGGCGAGCCTGCAGTTTACGACATGAGAATGAACGGCAGCTGTGCAGGCGGTACCGGCGCATTCATCGACGAGGTCGCAACCGTTCTCGGCGTGCCTGCGGAAAAAATGAATGAGCTTGCTCAGCAGGGCAACAGCGTTTACGATATTTCCGGACGCTGCGGCGTTTTTGCAAAAACCGATATACAGGCACTGCTGAATCAGGGCGTTAAAAAATCGGATATTGCGCTGTCGAGCTATCATGCAATTGCAAAACAGACAATCGGCGGTCTGTCTCAGGGACTTGACATCAAGCCTCCGGTTGCATTCGAGGGCGGTCCCCTTACCTTCCATCCGCGCCTCGGAGAGGTGTTTGCAGAAAGACTGGAGCTGAAGGACGAGGATATCATTAATCCTGAATTCCCGGAGATAATGGTCGCATACGGTGCTGCTCTGAGTATCAGCGAAATCCATGACAATGCAAAGGAATACAATATAGACGAGCTGCTGCAGAAAATGCGCGCAATCAGCGACAACGACAGCTCTGACGAATGCGGCGAGCTGTACTTTGAAAACCAGCAGCAGGCTGATGAATTCAGGAAGAAGCATCCGAGACTCGAGCCACCCGTATATACCCCGAAAAAGGGCGAAACAGTAAATGCATATCTCGGAATTGACGCCGGAAGTACAACAACGAAGCTTGTGCTGATGAATGAAAATGAGGAAATCATCGACTCCTTCTATTCCTCAAACGAGGGCAGTCCCCTTATCGTTGCAAAGAGAGCTCTCCTTGCCATGTACGACAAATACACGGCTGCAGGAGCCAGACTCAATATTATAGCAGCTGCGTCAACGGGCTACGGCGAATTCCTCTTTTCAAAGGCATTCCGCACCGAGGCTCATATAGTTGAAACCGTTGCACACTCGATGGCAGCTTCAAAATTCGTTGACGACCCGACCTTTATCCTGGACATAGGCGGTCAGGATATGAAGGCTATATGGCTTGAAAACGGTATCATCACAAATATCGTCGTTAATGAGGCCTGCTCCTCCGGCTGCGGCTCCTTCCTCGAAAACTTTGCATCCACGCTCGGAATAAAGACCGCTGATATTGCAGATACGGCATTTTCATCCGAAACGCCTGCAAAGCTCGGCTCACGCTGCACGGTTTTCATGAACAGCAGCATTATCACAGAGCAGAGAAACGGCAAGCAGCCCAACGACATTATGGCAGGACTGTGCCGTTCCATAATAGAAAATGTATTCACGAAGGTTATTCGTGTATCAAATATTGCTTCTCTCGGCGAGCGCATTGTGGTTCAGGGCGGTACATTCAGAAATGATGCCGTTCTGCGTGCCATGGAGCAGTTTGTCGGCAGGGATATCATCCGTGCTCCCTATCCCGGACTTATGGGTGCAGTCGGCTCCGCGCTGACCGCAAAGGAAGCATCACAGAAGCCCGGCTTCAAGCGCAGCTTCATCAGCCTTGAAGAGCTCCGGGACTTCACCTTCACTCAGAATGCAAACTCCCCCTGCCCCTATTGCACAAACCACTGCAACCGTACCATCCTCACCTTCTCCACCGGAGAAAGCCTTGTTACCAACAACCGCTGTGAAAGAGGCGAAATCACCAGCGACCCGAAGGATGATAAAACAAAGCAGCGCATCCGCGAGATAAACAGCGGCAAGAACAAGCCGTTCAATATGTACGAATTCCGCAAGAAGCTGCAGAACAAGCAGTATCCCTTTGAAAAGCTGCTCGATAACGAAAAAACCGTCATCGGCATACCGAGGGTGCTGTATTTCTGGGAGGGAATGCCCTTCTGGAGCACTCTGTGGAACAGCCTCGGCTTCACGGTAAAATATTCCCCTATCAGCACAAGAGCGATTTACGAAAACGGTATTCATGCCGTTCCGTCAGATACTGAATGTTTCCCGGCAAAGCTCGTGCACGGTCACATCCGCGAGCTTGCAAAAATGAATGTCGACCGCATATTCATGCCGATAATCGTTGTAATGCCCTCGGAAAACATGGAGGAAACAAGCTTTTCACGCTGCGCCCTTGTCAAGGGTTACCCGATAGTAATCGGAAATTCCGACAACCCTCAGAAAAACTTCGGCATTAAGTTTGACAATCCATATTTCTACTGGTACTCAGACGAGGACAGGGAAAGACAGATATGCGACTATATAGAGCGCGAATTCGGCATTGACCGCGCAGTTGCAAGAAAGGCCGTAGGCTTTGCGTCCGCTGCTCAGAAGCAGTACGAAAAGGAGCTTAAGGCAAAGGGCAAGGAAATACTCGACGAGGTAACAGCAAAGGACAGCTTTGCAGTTGTTATGGCAGGCAGACCCTACCATAACGATCCCCTCATCAACCACGAGCTTCCCGAAATGCTTGTCAACATGGGCGTTCCGGTGCTGACGGCAGACTGTCTGCCTCAGCTTGCGACAACCGACCTGCGCAAGTCCCGCATAGATATAGTCAATAATTTCCACGCACGAATGCTCGGCAGCAGCATAATTGCCGCTCAGAACGAACACCTCGAATACATACAGATAGTAAGCTTCGGCTGCGGACACGACGCTGTTCTGTCGGACGAAATAGTCCGTCTTATGAAGGAAATCAGCGGCAAGGCCCCCCTCATCCTCAAGGTTGACGAAAGCGACGCCCAGGGACCGCTGAGAATCCGCGTACGCTCCTTTATCGAAACCATCGAAAGAAAGCGCGCAAAGAACATAAAATACGAAATCAAGGAGCTACCCGATCCGTATCCCGTAAAGTACCTGAAAAAGGACAGAAAGGAAAAGGTCGTTCTTATCCCCAACAGCTCCCACGCCTTCTGTCAGATAATGACTGCTGCATTCCGCAGCCAGGGCGTCCGTGCAGTAGCTCTTGATGTCGGTCGCGACGAAGCAATACGTCTCGGAAAGAAATACACGCACAACGACATCTGCTTCCCGGCACAGATAGTCATCGGCGAACTGCTCGGCGCACTCGAAAGCGGTGAATATGACCGAAGCGAGGTTGCCGTGGGTATGGCAAAATACCTCGGATGCTGCCGTCTGCCGCATTATGCGACAATACTGAGAAAGGCTCTCGATGATGCAGGCTACAGCGACGTTGCAATAATGACAAACGACGATGTTGACCTTCACAAGCTGCACCCGGGCTTCAAGATAAACATGTTCACCCTGCTTAACCTTTCGCTTGCACTTCCTATGATAGACGTTCTTGAGGAGCTGCTCAGAAAGATGCGCCCCTACGAAAAGGTCAAGGGCAGCGCGGATAAGGCTTTTGAACAGGCTATGGAGCTGCTATCAGAAGGAATCGAAAAGCACGGAGCAGTCGGCGCTGTACGCGGCTTCAAAAAGGCTCTGAAGGTTATGAACACGGTGGAATATGATAATTCCGAAAGACGGCCTACCGTGCTTATCGTGGGCGAATACCTGCTCAACTTCCATCCCGGCGCCAACGGAGATATCGAAAGATACCTCGAGGACAACGGCTTTGAAATTATAGAAGCTAAAATGACCGACGTAATCCAGAAATCATATTTCTGTCAGGGAAAGCAGATCAAGGAATTCAAGGTCAAGCGCGACAAGAACACCGTTTTCTGGTCAAAGGCTGCAAATATATTCTTTGATATCATGCACAAGTACATCAATTTCCTTGCAAGAAAGGAAAAGCTGTACGATCCGGCTCCGCTGCTGAATGACCTTTCGGTAGAAAGCGATCCCGTTATACACCACACCTTCGATACCGGCGAGGGAATCCTCATTCCGGCGGAAATCATCCACCATGCAAAGCACGGCTGCAAGAATTTCGTAATACTGCAGCCCTTCGGATGTCTGCCGAACCACGTTATCGGACGCGGCGTCAGCAAGCACCTCAAGGAGATGTTCCCGGATATCGAGCTTCTGCCCCTTGACTACGACCCAGACGTAAGCTTTGCAAACATAGAAAACCGTCTGCAGATGCTCGTCATGAACAGAAAGGTGTAACCGTTCAGGTTTCACCGGGGCTGACCCGAGAAAATAATAAACGCCATTCACGATGTAAACAATCTGCATGCGTGAACGTAGAAAATGCGGCGATGGGCAAAACCACCGCCGTACTTTTTTTCCCTTTTCAGCAAGTCAAAAAATATTTTTACGGAAATACTTGACAGTTTGATATCATAGTGATATCATATAGATACCGAAGCGATAATGCTTCACTGTAAGGAGGTAATCACTATGACTGAAAAGATCTACACAAAAAACAAGCTCGGCATTCCCATGCTGTTATTCATCATTCTGATGTTTATCGGCAGCATATACCTTATGATTGCCGGTCTCGGAGGAATAATAGCAGCAGATGACGCAGACGTTGCGCCCGGCGCACTGTCAATTATCATGTTCCTGTCCGGAATGGTTGTAATCACCATAGCTTCGATAATGATTGCAGGACTCAAGCTCATCAACCCGAACGAAGCGCTGGTACTTACGCTTTTCGGAAAATACAAGGGCACACTCAAGGAGGCAGGCTTCTACTATGTAAACCCCTTCTGCACAGCCTTCAACCCTGCTGCGTCAACAAGACTCAGACAGAGCGACGATGTAGGCGGAGATAAAAAGGCTGTTTCCGTTCAGGGCAGCACAGGCGAGGCATCAGGAAAGAAGATTTCCCTTAAGATCATGACTCTCAGCAACAACAAGCAGAAGATAAACGACTGCCTCGGCAACCCGATTGAAATAAGCATTGCTGTTATCTGGAGAGTAACCGACACCGCAAAGGCTGTATTCGATGTTGACAATTACAAGGAATATCTGTCGCTGCAGTGTGACGCTGCTCTGCGTGAGATAGTCCGCATTTACCCCTATGACGTTGCTCCGAATGTTGACACAACCGGCGACGGTGTGGCAGATGAGGGCAGCCTGCGCGGATCAAGCGAGCTTGTAGCAGGACGTATTAAGGACGAGATTCAGAAGAGAGTCAGCGAAGCCGGTCTGGAGATAATCGAAGCAAGGATCACATACCTTGCATATGCTCCTGAAATCGCAGCCGCAATGCTGCAGAGACAGCAGGCTTCCGCTGTTGTAGATGCAAGAAAGCTTATTGTTGACGGTGCTGTCGGCATGGTTCAGATGGCTCTTGAAAGCCTGAACGAAAATAACATTGTCGAGCTCGACGACGAAAGAAAAGCTGCAATGGTATCTAATCTGCTGGTTGTACTTTGCGGAAATCACGACGCGCAACCCGTTGTAAATTCCGGTTCACTGTACTGATAATGATGTCACAGGGCGGCATCCCACCGGGTGCTGCCCCGGACGTGTTTACGGGGTGATATTATGAGTGAGAAAAAACAAGTCCCTCTGCGGCTGAAAAAAGAGCTGTACGACGCTCTGTGCGCATGGGCGGAGGATGATTTCAGATCTGTAAACGGGCAGATAGAATACCTTCTGACGGAATGTGTTCGCCAGAGAAAGAAAAACGGCAAATATGTAAGCGAACACCTTGATGAACCGCCGAAGCTTGATATGCACTGAATATTGTACTTTTCCCGGGGGCTGAGATACCGAAGCTCAGCATGCTTAAATATTATTAAAAAAGCCCGATCACCAATGCAAGCGATCGGGCCATCTTAGTGTTTTTTCAGCGGAAAAAGGGCTGTGCAGATCCGAAAAACTGCAACAGCCCCTTTTGTTTTCTTTTCGGTTTTCGGACGCTGTGCTGAAGTATAATGCCGCACAGATCGTTTCAGTATCTGCCGACTTCAGTCATTTCATCCGTTAGCCTTTTCTATTGCTTTTTTCAGAGCATCTGCCCTGCGGCGTCCGTTTTTGGTCAGGGCAAGACTGCCGCTGTCACTGCGTTCGATATTCTTAACTCGCAGAGCATAGGCAACAGCCGTTCCGATAAGACCGGATGCATCCACGCCAAAGCTCATCAGCTTTTCGCAAGCCTTGACAAGCGCGCTTTCGTCGGCGCTGTCGCAGCGGCTCAGCAGCAGGTATACGGCATTGACTGCCTCCTCAACCGGAACCTGATCCGGTGTACGGGCGGTTTCACCTGCACCGGTATCCCTGAGCATCATATAGCCTCCGGGAATGCTGCCTGAATCCCATACAAATATTTTGCCTGCATCTGAGGTTCTGAGGTATCCCATCCCCCCTACAAGCTTTTTGATGTATTCAGCGGCAGCGGTTGCTTTCTCGTCAAGCGCGCAGGAATCCAGCAGTCTGTAGATAAGAAGCTCCTCGGAAATCGGGGCTTCCGTTTTAACGATCTGTTCAAGGCGCTTTTTAATGCCCATTGCATTTGCCTTATCGACAAATTCATCCTCCGAAAGCCAGATAACATCCATTTCGGCGATCTTGTAATCCGGCACCTCTGCTTTAAGAGCATCGATATCTCCGAAAACATCGTCAGACGCTTCCTCAACAGGTGATTCTTCAGCAGGTGCTTCCTCTACAGTCGCTTCCTCGGCAGGTGCTTCCTCTACAGTCGCTTCCTCTACGGGTGTTTCCTCTACGGGTGTTTTCTCTACGGGTGTTTCCTCAGCAGGTGCTTTCTCTACAGGTGCTTCAACCGGAGTTTCCTTTACAGGCTCCTCCTTGACAGGGGCTTCAACCGGAGTTTCCTTTACGGGTTCCTCCTTAACGGGAGCTTCCTCTGCCGGAGCTGCTTTTACAGGTTCTTCTTTAACAACCGGTTCTTCCTTTGCAGACGGTTCTTCCGGTGCAGGCTCGCTCTTTGCGGCCTTTGCCTTTTGAATAAGCTCCGCCTCTGCAAGCCTTGCTGCGGCTGCCTTTGCGGCATCATCCTTTTCGGTTTCGACTCTGCGCTCGCGTGCGGCTGCCTGTTCCTCGGAAAGACGTGCAACAAGCTTCTTGATCTGCTTTTTCGGGCTGTCCCACCAGTCAAGCGACCATATCCGCATAATGCTCCAGCCAAGACCCTCAAGAACGCTGACCTGTGCAATCTCTCTGTCACGGGTTGACTTTGAGCTGCTGTAGGTGGGTCCGTCAAGCAGTATGCCGAGCAGATATCTGTCCGGTGCTTCGGGATCAACTACGCCTATATCCATCTTATACTGCGATTTGCCCACATTCTGAACTGCGGTAAATCCGCGGTCCTCAAGCTCACGGCAGATAGTGTCCGCAACCGCACTCTTTTCCTCGCTGCGCCTTGACGCGGTTGCTGCGGTTTCCGGCATCGGCTTTCCGGATGCATATTCCAGAAATGCCCTGAGAGCGGTCACACCCTCTGCAGATGTGCGTGACAGATTTATCATATCCGCAGTAAGCGTGGAATAAACCACCATCTCGCACCTTGCACGGGAAACGGCAACGTTCAGTCTTCTCCAGCCGCCGTCGCGGTTGAGCGGACCGAAATTCATCGTTATCCTGCCCTCGTTGTCGGGGCCGTATCCGACGGAGAAAAGAATGACATCGCGCTCATCACCCTGCACGTTTTCAAGGTTCTTGATAAACAGCGGTTCACGTCCGTTAAATGCCCAGCTTTCGAGAACGGGGTCGGTTTTGCATTCTTCATTGAGAAGATCGTCAATAAGGTTCTGCTGCATTATATTGAAGGTTACGATACCAACTGAAAGCTCGCTGTCCTTCGGGTCGTGAGCACGTCTTTTCAGCTCTGCGACAACAGCCTCTGCTTCAGCGCGGTTCTGACGGGTCTTGCCCCTGTCAAATACGCCATCAACCTGAACAAGTCTGACCTTCTGCTCCCTGTCGTTAACGGACGGGAAGGTGTACAGCTTGTTTTCATAGAACATGCGGTTCGAGAAGGCAATAAGGCTTTCGTGGCGGCTGCGGTAATGCCAGAGAAGGTTTGTCTGCGGCATATTGAGCGCAAGGCAGTCGTCCAGAATACTTTCGAGATCCTCGGTTTCAAAATCCTCCTCCTCGGTAGCGCTGACGGAGAAGAACGATGTCGGGGGCATCTGCTTCGGGTCACCGACGATAACGGCGTTTTTGCCCCTTGCCAGAGCACCGACAGCCTTGCAGGTCTGCATCTGGGAGGCTTCGTCGAATACAACGAGATCGAACGGTTCGCGGTGCGGATCAAGATACTGCGCCGCCGAAATCGGGCTCATAAGCATGCAGGGGCACAGTCTGGTAATAACGCTCTGCAGCTCCTCGAAAAGCTTGCGTATGCTCATTCCGCGTCCGCCGTTTCGGATAAGCTTCATTACTGCGCCGAGCTGCGGATTCTTTGCAGCCTCGCGCTCGAAGCTTGGTATTTTGGACGCAAGACGGCAGAAGATCTCCTGCTTTGTAAGCTCCATAACCTGAGCGTCCAGCTCTTTAAGCTGTTCGACCTTCTTTTCAAACTGAGTGCCCGTAAAGTGATTCAGGGCATTGTAGCTGTCTATTGCCCTGTTTGCAAGACCCTTTGCAACAGCCTTTTTGTATGCTCCGAGTATTTTGTCGCTTTCAACGCCGTCAAGGTATGCGCGCACTACGGGCGACATGCCCAGCGACACGCAGCGCTGCCTGCAGCCGTTCCACACGGTCCATTCGTGCAGCTTGGGCAGACCCTCAATAATATTGTCGCACAGAGCAATTTCATCATCAATCAGATTCTTGCTCTCAGCCGGTACGGGAGATGCAAGGTTATAAAGTGCAAGACGTGCGCGCACAACCTCGACCCAGACCTTTGCAAAATTCTTTGCCGCTGTAAAGTTTTCTCTGTTGCTGCAGAAATCCGATCGGAAGTCGTCGTTTCCGCTGATCTCCTTCAGCTCGTTTGCAAGTCCCTCAGCCTTATCGGCAAGCCTGCTTATCTCTTCCCAGTCTGTAAGCCAGCCGTTATAGAAATCTCCGAGATCCCCGGCATAGATATCAGTCAGGTTCTTGCATATGTTCTTTTCATCCTGATAGCGAATAACCTCTTCAAGCTCAGAGGCAAGCTTATCCTTGTTCACCGGGCCCTTGCTGTGCGGCGTCAGCTTCTTGACGACATTTCCGACAGCCATTCCCTTCATAAGGAACATTTTTCCGTTTGCTTCATTATACTCTGCAAGCAGAGCCTTTGCATCCAGATCCAGGAAGCTTTCATTCCAGCGCTCGGTAATTGCCTTTTTGTGCTTTTCGGCATTTATGTAATTGCTGCACATTTCGCGCACATTGGACAGGTACATGTAAATGCTTCGTGCGCCGCCCCATCCGGGAGGCAGCTCCTCCCACTGCAGAGCAGACTGGCATGCTGTATTCAGCGCTGCTGCATCCTCAAAGCTTTCTATTGTCATTCCGCAGCCCTGCGCAAGAGACTGCAGCGGCTCTCTGACTTTTTCAAGGGCTTCGCGGTACGCCTTCGCCTTTTCGGGAAGCTCGTCCTTCATGCTGCGCGAATATTCGGTCTGACCGACGCGAAGCAGGGGGCTGTCCTTGATCTGCCCGACCTCATTTGCAGCAGAGATAAGCTCGTCTACAGCGCTGTCGGCTTCATACATTGACTGCGGTGTCATTTCGGACAGCTCTTCCGGAGTAAATGCGGAAATATCCGGATAATCCTTGTACTGCTCATAAAGATTGATAAGCTCATAAACATCCATTCCGCATTTCTGCTTCTTGTGAAGTGCGGCGCTGTATGCGTCAAGCTCTGAGCGAAGTCTTGCTATCTGCATTGAACGTATGGAATATTCTTCCGCGCTGGTGTCCTTTGTTACCTCGGACGCGCGCTTGAGCTGATCGAGAACAGCCTTTTTGCGCGTTTTATTTGAATGAACCTCTATGCAGAACGGACCCAGACCTATCTTTTCAAGTCTTTTCTGAACGACCTCAAGAGCCGCCATCTTTTCGGCAACGAAAAGAACAGTCTTACCGTTTGCAAGAGCGTTCGCAATCATTGCGGTAATCGTCTGGGATTTACCCGTACCCGGAGGGCCATGCAGGACAAAGCTCTCTCCGGAGGAAGCAGCCTGAATAGCAAAAAGCTGCGAAGCGTCCGCCGGCAGCGGCAGCATAGCGCCGTCCTCGGAAACATGAGAGCCGATGGTCATTTCCTTTGCATCCCACTGCAAAGTACCCTCGATAAGGCTTTTTACTATCTTATTCTTTTCAAGCTCGTTGCTTCTCTGACGTATGTCGTTCCACATAACGAACTGTGAGAAGGAGAATACGCCCAGGTATGCGGATTCGAAAACATCCCAGTTTTTCTGGTCAATAACGGCATTTCGCATGATCGTGAAAACCTTGCGCGTATCTATACCGTGCTCGTCGAGCGGAAGCGGATCAAGACCGCTGACGGTTATTTCAAAATCCTGCTTGAGCTTTTCCAGAATGGTAACATTCATCTGGACTTCATCGTCGCGAAGTCTGATGACGTAGCCCTGATTAGCAGATTTTCTTATCATTTCAACCGGCAGCAGAAGTATCGGCGCATAGCGAGCACGTGTGCTGCGGGGATTTTCGTACCATTTCAGAAGTCCGAGTGCAATGTACAAAGTATTTGCACCGTTTTCCTCAAGGGCTGCCTTGGACGAGCGGTAAAGCTCCTTTACAGCCTTGCCAAGCTCCGCTTCGGTAAAGACAGAGCGCAGGCGGTGGTTTTTGAATTCACTGCGGATTATGCTCTGCACGCCGGTGACCTCGTGGAGATTGTCAAAGCCAAGCTCGGCGGCACCAAGCTCCTGGGGCTTCGGCATAATAACAAAGTCTTCGCCGTCAGCGAGGGCATCCTCGAGATCATCAAGTGAATCTGTCAGCAGCGGAATAAGAGTTTTAGACATTCTCATGCTGACAAGAGTATTTCTCAGTCCCAGATCAAGAAGCTTTCTTTCCCATGACGCTTTTCTGGTTGCCGGAGTTTCCTCAACGGGATCCGAGCTTACCGTGCCGACAAGCTCTCTCGGAGGCGGAGCAGCCTTTTCCTCAGCCTGAGCGGAGGTATCAAGCCGCACTCCCTGTTCGGTATGGATTCTTGCCGGAAGGGGCTTTACTCCGCTGAGTCTTGCGCGGCGGACATCTATAATAAGCTCTGCTTCCGAAAGCTTTTTCTTTGCAGCGGCGGAAGCGTCGTCAAATCCGGTGCTGCTGCCTGAGCGCGCCAGAGTACATTCAACAAGGGCAATCTCATTCACGCCGCTTGCCATGCGTTTTGAAAGCAGCGACGGGTCGTCCAGCACCGCCTCAGGGAAAAGCCTGTCCTCAAGCCATACGCCGGCAAATACGTGCTCCTTTGTCATAACAAGCAGGGGATTGAGTCCCATTGCCTCCAGAACGGCAGCATACATAAGGGAAATATCAATACAGTTTCCGAGCTTGTCTGCTACCACTGCGTCGCACAGGCGCACCCTCTGCCCTGCTGTTTCAAAGCTTGCAGGATGAACCGCATAGGTAATATCAAGCTCTCTTATTGCCTCATATGCAGCAGCTGCCATCTTCAGGACTCTGTTCGGGTCTGAGCTGAGGTAAGAATCGATAGACGGGTCATCCGTCCACTCACCGACAAGCTCAGAAGCGCGCTTCATAACCGAAATGACCTCCGGCGCATTTGGTGTGACGAATGCGCTGACAAGCTCCGGATAATAAAGCGAGCCGTGCCATTCATCAAAGGCAAGTGCAGAAAGCTGCGAGCTTACCTCACCTATCTTTTTGTCCTTTTCAAATGCAGTTATAGTCAGCGTGCATTTTACACCCTCCGTAAGTGACGCGAGATACTCTCCGTCGGGAGCAAGCGACGACGCGTCCAGTGCAAGTTCGCAGCCTGCCGGAACGCAGTCAACATGCAGCGACAAAGGCTGGCAGACCTCAGGGCTGCAGACAAAATCCAGGCGCACATCCGACGCGGGCTCATTACTCACATTTTTCACGTTTACGGTACTGAGCATAGAAAAGCCGTTATGACTGAGGGCATAATTGACCACAGGCACGAGCTGAGCGCTTATCTGCACTTTTTCGATATATTCCTCCTCTGCAGGCTCTGCAGAGGCGATGATATTTTCATCCATTATTTCCACCTCCGTATTATGGATAAATTCTACTCAGAACATATACACAGTGATTATACAATATTTTCTGTTTTTTGTAAACGATTTTAACAGATTTTTTTCAACTGTTTTCAGATTCATAGTGTACAATTACATATAAAGTGCATGAGATTTTCAAACGCTCCGGCAGGAAGCCTCCCACTCAGTAATATACAGCGCATTTCATAAGCTTTTCCCTCGCCCGGCGCAGATGCTTGTATACGGTAGCTTTTGAAATACCCAACTCCTTTGCAATACTTAATGCGCTCATATGCTCATAAAAGTATTTTATTACAATAGCTCTCTGCCTGTCCGTCAGCTCATTGTTGATAGCCGCACGGATTATCTTCGTTCTGCGCAGGGTTCTTTCGCTCTCCGATTCGCTGCTCATATCAAGCAGGAACTGACCCATCGCATGTCTGTCGTCGTCCATTTTGTTAAGCAGTCTTTCGTGCACTAACATTCACCCTTTCTTTTCATAAGCGTCCGCGCAATATCCATGCAGCTTATGTATGACTCATATCTGCACCTGAGCTTGTTTTCTATCACCGCTCGCTCTTCCGCAGTGCAGTTTTTCAGCTCCTCCTTTGCATCGTCGCAGCGGCGTTTCATCTCAATTGCAGCCTCCAGATATTCCTTTGCCCAGCTTTCATAAGTCATGCTCGTTCTCCTTTCACACGCTATGTGTAGTAAATAATGAAAAATAAACGGTGTGCAGCTTCACTAATATGTGAAGTCTACATTCACCCCTGATTTCGATTATATAACGTTTTTTGTGAATGTCAATAGCATAAAAGAAAAAAATAAAACGCTGTCGGATAAAAACGACAACGTCTGAGTATAATAAAAATAAACACTTGAAATACACACTTCGTGGTGATATAATATAGTCATTAAAAAATTTCCGACTCAGAAAGCAGAGGTACGGTATGAAAACGAATATTGGAAGCAAAATAAAAGAGCTGAGAAAACAATCCGGAATGACGCAGTACGAGCTTGCAAAAAAACTCGGGATATCCGCGTCGGCAGTAGGAATGTATGAACAGGGCAGACGTGAACCGGACAACGACATGATACTGCGGCTGTGCAGCGTGTTCGGAATTTCGGCGGACCACCTTCTTGGCAAGTGTGATGAGGATGTTTCAGTCAAGAAGGAAATATCCGAGGTGTTCGACGAATTCACTCGCATGCTCAGCATGCAGCAGGGACTCATGTTCGACGGCGAGCCTCTCGGGGACGAGGACCGCAGCATGATAGTTGACGCAATAAAGGCAGTAGCTGCACTGGCTCACCAGCAGCACAAAAAATCTATGAGCTGAGGAGTATTAAATGAAAAATATTCGTGAAACAGTCAGGCAGCTTGTCGCAAAGTACGGGTGCTGCGATCCGACGCAGTTATGCGAAAAAATGGGCATAACCGTACTCACCCATGACCTGCCTGCAAGTATAAACGGCTTTACTGTGCGCATGGAGGGCATGCCATTCATTGTACTCAGCAGCGCACTCGAAAGCTTCGAGCGGCGGATAACCATTGCCCACGAGCTTGGACATATCGTGCTGCACAAGGGCACAAACACAGTAGAGCTGAGCATCAATACAAGCTTCTGCGTGAATAAATATGAGCGCGAGGCCGACTGCTTTGCCGCGCATCTTCTGCTGGCGTCTTCGCTGCAGGAGCTTGACGGAATGGAAACCGTCACAAGCGAAACACTGGCAAAGCTTACACACATGCCGAAGGAAATGATTGAGGAAGCATTTTTTAACTGACGATTACAGCCAGAAAGGATGGACGGACAGTGAAGCTTTTTATCAGGCGTGATACAGTTTGCGGCAATGCAGGTTTTCTTGTTTCCGACAAGCTCGGGCACCAGAAATATGCCGTCAGCGCTGAATGCGGCGCCGGAATTCGTATGACCGTCTTTTCAAAGGGCAGTGAAATAGCAAGCGTTATAAAATACAATAATTTTATGCTGAATTATTTTACAATAAGCTGCTGCCGGAGGTTTTATGTTCTCATCCCTGTTTCAGGCAGCGAAGCAGGCTTCAGCATCTACGGCAGCACCTTCCGTTTTGCGGGCAATGCTGCTTCCGGCAGCTTCAGCATTCTGAGTTCGGACGGAATATGTGCCATGACCCAGAAAAAAACGTGGTCGCCGTCGGGCGAGGTGTTTGAGCTGAACATCATTGATGAGGAGCACGAGCTTTTTCTGCTTTCGTGCGCTCTTTGTGCAGACATGATACTTTTCCTCGACAGCAAAAGCCTTGCACCGAGCGGATGATATATATATATAATAAAACACAATTATTTTTGATGTATAATATCTCCTGACGCGGCAATAATAACAAAGACAGAATTATTACGGAGGTATTATCATGCTTGACAGAATAGCTCTTATTCTGCTTATCATCGGCGGACTCAACTGGGGTTCGGTCGGTCTGTTCCAGTTTGACCTTGTCGCATGGATATTCGGCGGTCAGACAGGAATAATCAGCAGAATCATCTACACACTTGTCGCTCTTGCCGCAGTGTGGTGCATTTCAATTCTGTTCCGCGAGGATTCAATGCTCGGCGACAGAAGAAGAACAGCTCTCGGCGAATAAATGCAAAAAGGCAAAAAAAGACCGTCCCGGCGTTACAATCGGGACGGTTTTTTGTTACATAAAAATTTCAACATATTTGCTGTCCAGAGCAAAGGACATTGAATTTGTATCAGCAACGATAATATGATCAAGCAGTCGTATATCAACTGCCGCAAGAGCCTTTCTGAGGAAAACGGTAGATTCGATATCAGCCGCAGACGGACGGGCTATTCCGCTGGGATGGTTATGAGAGATAACTGCTGCAGTCGCCTGATATTTGATCGCAATATCGACTATCTTCCTGCACCTGATTTCCGTCATACTGAACGAGCCTTCACTGATAAAGCCATAGAACACCTCGAAGCCCTTGGAATCGAACAGTGCGAGAATAACATGCTCCTCGTGCAGACCCATGAAAGAGGTTATCAGCTTCTGCCGCAGAAATTCGCTTGAATAGAGCTTTGTGCTGTTATAGAATTTATCGCTCAGGTACGCTTTTGTAACTTCGTTTATTGACCGGATAAGCACGGCGGTATTTTCGCTGATACCGCAGCTTTCGAGCATACGAACAGGCGCGTCAAAAACAGCAGACAGGGAGCCGCAGCTGTTGATGAGCTTATGAGCGATCTCGTTGGTATCCTTACGCGGAACGGCATAGAAAAGCAGCATTTCGAGAATTTCATGGTCACTGAATCCCTCGAAACCGTTTGCAAGGAATTTCTGTTTTACCCTTTCCCTATGCCCCTCATGCAGAGCCGCAGGACGATTCATATCTTTCATGTAAAGCGCTCCCCGGAAATATTTCTGATACGATGTTTTCATTATACTCCAATAAATTACAAATTACAAGACCCCGGCTCATGGCAGAAAGACTTAAATCATCTAAGGTTCCTTTAGGTAAAATTTTGGCTCTGCGAGTTCATTAAATCACACTAACTGTGATGATATAACCATTACTTAATTGTGACTATAGACTTGTCATGGTTCATTTGTTTTCAGGACTTTTATTATAGAATTAGCAAAAAATAAAGCGGCTTTCACCGCTTCAAAACAAAATGCTCACGAACAAGGAGTGTATAACTCCTCATCCGTGAGCATTGGTTATTAAGTTTTTTATGATTTATGCGTTCTTTACAAGACACTTTTTCTTATAGAAAGAAATGCCGTATTTATAAATCGTTTCTTCCCTGAACGGAAATGTGTATTCTCTTTCTGCAACCCGTTTTACTGCTTCATCACATTTGCTGTTCATTTGTTTTTCGGTCTTGGCGTGCTTGAATTCAAATACAGCGACACGTGCCATTCTCGGATTTTTAAGAATAACATCCGCTCTGCCTGCTCCGGTCTCTCGATTGGATTCAACCTTCACACCCTTAAATCCTGACATAAGCCCCGCAAGAAATGCGTGGTAAAAATCCTCTTTATAGTCATGGTAGCTGATTGTA
>ONAX01000081.1 GCA_900315875.1 uncultured Eubacteriales bacterium
TAGGGAAAGTTTTCAACAAAATTTCAAGGGCTGTGAAGATTTGATGATTGTTTCATCGTTTCTTCACAGCCCCTTATTTTTTTACATTACAATTATTGATAAAGACATCATTCCGGTTTCATTATGAATCCGTTCAAACCAGTCTGCATTATACTCGACATCACCGGCACGGGAATCGCAAACCTGTACGGTGTTTTTTTCTGTGTCATATCCATACAGAACTATACAGTGCTCATTGGTATACCATGGATAGTCATGACCGTTATAGCTTTCGTAATCATCTGTGAAATACGGCTCACCAAGATAAAGCGTGGACCAGACAACAACCGGGCAACCGTTTTCTATCAGCTTGAAAAGATCATCTAGCTTTGTTCCTGTTGTGTCAAGAGCATAGTATTTGTTGGTTCTTTCCTTAATAATGTTGTTGGCGCAGTATGTCAGCCCCGGTGGAAAAATCCCCGCCCCGTCATATGTGGTAGGGTCACCGACAAAAGACGTTATACAACTGTATCCGTACGGTAGGTACTTTTCCGCGATATCTGTCTTTTTAAGCCCGAAGCCCAGACTGTTCAGTGCCATTGTCAGAGCAACGGATTCGCATCCGGTAGGAAGCTCGGGGTATTGGCTGATAAGCTCTGTTTTTATCTGAGCACTGTCTTCGGTAAGCTCTTCGGAAATAATATTTTTATACAAACTTTGCGCAATTTTCAGTCTTGACTGGTCAACGCTTTCCTCCATCTGCCGCCTTTGCTCCACGATGGAGTCAATGACCGGTTCCGTTTCGGATTCTGTAACAACTAATGCCGGATCAGCTCCGGATTCTTCCGTGGAAGCTTCCTGCTCCTCCGAAGATTCATTTCTGATTTCCGCTTCTTTACCGGACGATGTATATTCATCAGGGTCTGTACTTTCCTGCGCGGATATTTCTGAGCTTCTTTCATTTACTGATGTATTATCAGAGTTTTGTTCGGTTGATGTTTCTTTTTCAGTATTATTGCTTTCCTCTGCAGAAGAAATAGTGCTTTCTGATTTTACTGCGGAGTTTTCAGCATTTTTATCATGTACTCCTGCATTTGTTTTAATGGAATCAGTCGTGCCGCAGCCGGTACTCCAGAGAACAGCTGAACACAGCAATAATGCTGTTAATATGGCTTTGAATCGATTGTTTTTCATTTCGCACCTCTCCTTGTTAATTATATAGTTCACATTCTGCCTTGTCAATCAGAATTTTCTATTTTCGCGCAGTACCATGACGCATCATAAAAAATAAAATTAAATTTTTAAAATGACTTTACAGTCACTCTGCAGTCACATTGATGTATTAATATTACATCAAGCTAAGAAACCCGAGGAAACATATTAAACGGAGGTAATAATTATGGAGATCCTGAAAGTCGAAAATCTTGTTAAAACCTATGGTGCCGGTGAAAATGCGGTAAATGCAGTGGATAATATTTCATTCAGCGTAGAGCGCGGAGAATTCGTTGCCATTGTCGGCTCAAGCGGCAGCGGTAAAAGCACACTTCTTCATCTGCTTGGCGGTGTTGATATACCTACAAGCGGCAAGATAATCATTGACGGTCAGGAAGTTACCGGAATGAGTGCAGACAAGCTTGCTGTTTTCCGCCGCAGACAGATCGGCATCGTTTATCAGTTCTACAACCTCATTCCGATTCTCACAGCAGAGGAAAACATCACACTTCCGCTTGATCTTGACAAGAGAAGCGTTGAGCCTGAACGCCTCGACGAAATACTCAAGACCCTCGGTATCGAAGGAAAAAGACATAACCTTCCGACCCAGCTTTCCGGCGGTCAGCAGCAGAGAGTATCAATAGCTCGGGCACTTATTACAGAGCCTGCACTCCTGCTTGCCGATGAGCCTACGGGAAACCTCGATTCAAAAGCCACAGATGATATTGTAAGCCTTCTTAAAATGACAAACAAGACCTTCGGACAGACAATAATAATGATAACCCACAATCTTGAAATCGCAAAGGATGCAGACAGAGTACTGACTATCAGCGACGGCAAGCTCGTAGGGGAGGTAAAGTAATGAATACTATCCGTAAGATTACACATAAAAGCCTTATCATGAACAGAAGCCGCACGCTTATGACGATCATTGCGATCATACTTTCCTGCGGACTTATTACGGTAGTTGCAGGTATTGCAACAAGCTTTGCCTACAGTCTGACTGTTGCAGAGATCAACAATTCCGGTGATTACGATGTTTCGCTTCAGGGCAGCTTCAATGATAAAAATGTTGAAGACATCTCCAAAAACAGAGATGTTGACGGTGCATATTATAAGATCGATACCGGTATTGCAAAAATTCCCGAGCCGAAATCTGTCTACACCCCCTATGTTGTAGTAACTGCTCTCAGCCGCAGCGCAATTGATGAATGCTTCAATGCAAAGCTCAGCGAGGGCAGATTCCCTGAAAAGGACACTGAAATAGTTCTTTCTCCGGCATTTATAAAATACAGCAAAGCTACATATAAGCCCGGTGATAAGATCTCACTTGCGCTTGGCGACAGATACTCTTCTCCTGACGGCACAAAGGAAAACGGAACCATGCTTTTATCCTTTGAGCCTGTGAGTGAAGGCAAAGAATATCTTGACAGCAGTAAAACAGTGGAATATACTGTTGTTGGAATACTTTCTTCAATAAGCAGAGAAGCAGCCGTAATGGAAATGTCACCCTGCGTCAATGTGTATACTCTGGCAAGCGGGATTGACAATACATGGACAACAGAGGGCTTTTCGGGCGGAGTAGGCAATATCTATGTTGACTACATAAACAGCGTCGAAAAGGATTATCTGAAGGCAACCGCTCAGCTCGTTGGTATAAGCGAGGATCAGGCAAGAAGATATCTTGACAACAACTATGCAAGTACTGCTTCTAAAAGCGATTCTACAGAAAAAACAGAGCGCGATATCGTTGCCGAGGCAATTGAAAAGGGCAACAGCTTCGGAATAACAGGATTTGAAGAGAATAAAACCGTGCTTGAAGTAAAGGGAATTATTCGCCAGGACAGCCGCAGTAACTCTTTGTACGCGATTGCTGCAATGCTTATTACAATTGTTGTTGTTACCAGTGTATTCATAATCAGCAACAGCATTTCAATTTCCGTAACTGAAAAGACAAAGCTTTACGGTATGCTTTCAACGATTGGTGCAACACCTCGTCAGATAAGAAACAGCGTAATTTATGAAGGAATGATTCTGGCAGCATTCGGAATTCCTATTGGTGTACTTCTCGGAGTCGGCGCATCCTTCGGACTTGTCAGCTTCAGCAACGGAATTCTTAACAGCAGTCTCAACACAGGCGATCTTGTTTTCAATATCCCTGTCTGGGCAATTGCTGTAGCAGCAGTTCTTGCATTGGTAACAGTCTTCCTCTCCTCTTTGAGAATTGCAGTAACTGCAGCGAAAATCTCTCCTATTGAGGCTGTTCGACTTGTCGGCAATGTCAAGCTGAAAAACAAGAATAAGGAAAACAATTATAAAGTACCGAAGTTTGTTCGCAGCCTGTTCGGCGAGGGCGGATGCATCGCATGGAAAAATATGAAGCGCAGCCGCCGCCAGTACCGCACAACGGTTGTATCCCTTGCACTCAGCGCTATGATATTTCTTTCGGTTTCAACATTTGTTGAAGCTATGATGAAAGAATTATCTCCTGAAATGTTCTTTGCAAATTATGATATGGCAATGAGTGGTGATCCGAAAAACGCATGGAATGATCCTTCTCTTGAAGAAGGCCAGGAAAGAGCGAATATCACCAGAGAATACCGTTCCTTCTTTGAAAAGATCGCATCAAATTCTAATGTTGATTCATACAGTTTTAACATCCTTACTACTGTTTACCGCTTCAGTATTCCCGACAGCGCATTAAGCAGCAGCAAGGGAGAGGGAACAGCGAATATCACTAAAATGGGTGGTTCCGAAATACATCAGCAGAATCTGGTTATAGTTGCAGTGGATCCGCAGAGCTATGATAATATCATAAAGTCCACAGGAAAAACTGCAAAGGAGCTGCGCGGCAAGGGAGTTATATTCAATTCCAACTACTGGTTCAACTATACGGATGATGGCAAAGAAGAAATAAGTCATACCAGACTTTTTGATAATCCGGTCGGAATGAAACTCTCCGGCAGTATAGATGAAACTCTTTTTGCAGACTATGACGGTGACAGAGAAAAAATCAGCATAGAAATTGGCGCCGAAATCGACGATGACTCCGAAATAGTTGATATAGTTGGAGTCGATGCCTACCGCAACACCGGAGCAATAATAATGCAGCTTGACGACTTCGAAAATACAGTGGAAAACTGGTTTACTGTAGGAGACATGTTTGTTATGACAAGTAATGCAGTACAGCTTGAAGCTGACATCAGCGATATGCCGTTCGGACAGACTATCACTGTCAATAATATTAAAGAGGTCAGGGATGCCGATTATTCTGTAGTGCTTGTAATTCAGATATTTGTTTACGGCTTTATTGGTGCAATGACACTTATCAGCCTTACAAATATCTTCAATACCGTAACGACCAACATGAAGCTCCGCCAGAGAGAGCTTGCAATGCTCCGCTCAATCGGAATGACAAATAAGGAATTCAACGGCATGATAATTCTCGAAAGCCTGTTCTGTTCTGCAAAGGCTCTGATAATCGGAATGCCTCTCGGACTGATTGCCGGTTGGCTTGTGTGCAAGATGATGGACAGCATAAGCCTGAATTCACAGATTGACAGCTGCTATGTATTCCCGCTTGTACAGACAATTATCTGTATTATAGCAATAACTCTGATCGTAGGTATTATAATGTACTATTCGGTTTCAAGGATCAGAAAGCAGAATATCATCGAAACCATAAGAAGTGAAAATATATAGGTGCAGCTTATGAAAATATTACTCATTGAGGACGATAGAAAAATATCCAAGGCGCTTGAATATATCCTGAAAAGCGAGGGATATGACGTTACCGTTTGCGGCGACTGCAGCGAGGCCTATGCTGCGGCGGCTGATGAATACGGGCTTATGATAATAGACGTTACTCTGCCTGACGGCAACGGATTTGATCTGTATTCGCAGATCAGCCGTGTCAGCCGGGCGCCGGTGATTTTTCTGACCGCCCTCGATGACGAGGACAGCGTAGTACGGGGCTTTGACCTGGGCGCTGACGACTATATAACAAAACCATTTTCAACCAGAGAGCTGCTTGCACGCATCGGTCGCTTCAAGAGAAAGGAGGCGGCCGACGCTTTGCTGTCTACGGGAGATATTGTTCTTGACCTTGCTGCCCATACCGTGAAAAAGGGCGGAGAGCCTGTAGAACTGACGGCGCTTGAATACCGCATATTCCTTATGATGATGCAGAATATGGGTCAGATTGTTACCAGAGAGGCAATACTTGAGAAAATCTGGGATCTTGCCGGAAATTTTGTAAATGACAATACACTGACGGTATATATCAGAAGAATTCGCGCTAAGATCGGGACGGATGTCATAAAAACTGTCAAGGGAATAGGATACAGGGTGGATAAGCTATGAAGGGTTCGTCAAAATACCTGCTTGCAGCAGGAGCGATAACGCTGATTATGACGCTGCTGTGTGCTGCGGTCTGTATCACAGCGGCAGCAGGAATAAAAAATGCAGAATATCAGGCGGAGCTTTCTCTGATTGCAAGCCTGCGTGAAAAATATCCGGAGCTTGACGACGGGGATATAATTGATGTGCTGTCAGCAGATGCGGATACTAAATCTGCAGCTGCTATGCTGCGTTCATACGGTTTTACCAACGATAGGTGGACCATTGTTTCTAATGAAGGTGGTTTTTTACTCGGTATATCCGGCTGCACGGCGGTTTGCCTGCTGACCGGTGGGGCGCTGATTCTTGTTCTGCTGCTTTATATGCGACGCGAAAAGAAACGTACCCTGATTCTCACGGAATATCTGTCAAAGCTTAACCATGGTCAGTATGACCTTGATATCGGCAGCAATTCCGAGGAAGAGTTTTCATTACTGAAAAACGAAATATACCGCACTACCGTAACTCTTCGCGAAAAAAGCGAACGCTACGGAAAGGACAAGCTCGCGCTGAAAGACGGAATTTCAGATATATCACACCAGCTGAAAACTCCGCTTACTTCCATTCAGATAATGACGGACGGACTTATCGAGAACGAAAACATGCCGGCAAAGGAAAGACGGGAATTTCTGTTCGACATAAGACGTTCGACCAGTCACATTATATTCCTTGTGCAGTCACTTCTGACACTTTCCCGGCTGGATGCGGATGCAATAACAATGAAAAGCGATGATGTTCCCCTGAAAGAGATAATGGACGTCTGCAGGGAAAAAACAGAAATTCTTGCAGAGGTCAGAAACGTAAATATAATCTTCGGGAACTGCAGGGATATCAGCATAACCGGCGACAAAAAATGGATGGCTGAGGCGGTTTCGAATATTGTCAAAAACTGCATTGAGCATACGCCGGACGGCGGAAGGGTAAGGGTCAGTGCAAAGCAGAACAAGCTTTTTACCTGTATCAGAATAGAGGACAACGGCTGCGGTATACCGAAGGAGGAGCTGCCGCATATTTTTGACAGGTTCTTCCGCGGAAGCACTTCAGACGAAAACAGTGTAGGTATAGGTCTTTCGCTATCCAGGGCAATAATCGAAAAGCATAACGGCTTTATCCGTGCTGAAAGTGAGCCGGGAAAAGGTACAAGCTTTGAAATAAGGCTTATGAATTCAATAGCTGCAAAGTCATCATCACAAAACTGATTATTTTTTTCTGCCAACACTCTGAAGGGTGAAACAATCTTTTTTAATTATGTAGACATTATCGACATAATATGCTATAATTTTTTTAAAAACACGGTTTTTCTGTTTCCGGAGCCGTGGAAAACGAAAACGGAGGTAATTACTATGAAATGTACTTCATGTGGAGCTGAACTTGCCGAGGGTACTGTATTCTGTACCTCATGCGGTTCAAAGGTTGCTCAGCCTGCAGCACCTGCTGTTACTGATACACCGGTTGTTTCTGCAGCTCCCGTTGTTCCTGCTACACCTGCACCCCAGCCCGTTCCGGCACCGGCTCCTGCCGCTCCTGCATATCAGTCTCCTGCGTATCAGTCCCCCGCATATCAGACACCCGCATATCAGGCACCGGTTCAGCCGGCACCTCAGCCGAGTGTATATGTTCAGCCTCAGGTGAATTCAACGCCCATAAGTCCGCTTGGCTATATCGGATACAATATTCTTTTCAACTTGCCGCTTATCGGTATTATCATGATTTTTGTATTCTCATTCAGCAATGCCAATATCAACAGAAAGAATCCCGAAATCTGTTGTTTTGAAAAGCTCAATATAGTTTGAAATTTCCATAATTATTTATCTAATGTTTTAAATT
>ONAX01000090.1 GCA_900315875.1 uncultured Eubacteriales bacterium
GCCTGTTCTGTTCATAGAGGGTGCTGACGGTAATTTTTCCGGGGAAATGCTTGATATCTACGGTGAATATAAGGAGGGTTATATATGAGCGGAAAGCTTTATGTTGTAGGTACGCCTATAGGCAACCTATCCGATTTTTCACCCCGAGCTATAGAAACGCTGCAAATGGTAGATTTTATTGCAGCGGAGGACACAAGAGTAACAATAAAACTGCTCAGTAAATTCGGAATAAAAACACCAATGGTAAGCTATCATAAATATAATGCTATCGAACGAGGGGAAGAAATTTGCACTCGTATTCTTGCCGGTGAGTCCTGCGCAATAGTTACTGATGCCGGTATGCCGTGTATTTCGGACCCCGGTGAGCAGCTTGTCAGAGAATGTGCAGAGCGTGGGATAGATGTTCTTGCTGTTCCCGGACCAACGGCACTTGCAAGCGCACTTGCAGTTTCAGGACTTCCGACGGGCAGGTTTACTTTTGAAGGCTTCCTCAGTGTAAATAAACCAGGCAGACGAGAACATCTTATGTCTCTTGTTAATGAGGAAAGAACAATGATATTCTACGAAGCTCCGCATAAGCTTCCGAATACCCTCAGGGATATGTATACCTATTTCGGAGACAGAAGGATATCTATCGTAAGAGAGATTACAAAGCTCCACGAGCAGGTAATACGCACGACTCTTTCTGCTGCATCACAGGATTATGCAGACGGCTCTCTGAAGGGTGAGATTGTCCTTGTTATCAGCGGTGCAGAAAAAACCGTAGAAGAGGAAATGACCCTCGAAGCGGCTGTTGAGCTTGCACGGAACAGAGTAGACGGCGGTATGTCTGCTTCGTCTGCAGCAAAGGAAGCTGCAGAGATTAGCGGATTTAAAAAAGGTGAAATATATAAGCTTCTGATAAAATGACAATAGGGGAGGAAGGTTAAATTATGGATGTAATACTTGCTTCGGCTTCTCCGAGGAGGAAAAGTCTGCTTTCAATGCTTTACAGCGATTTTAAAATAATGCCCTCAGATATCCGGGAAATGGTTCCGAAGGATCTTTCGGTAGAAAAGTGCCCGGAATATCTTGCTCAGTCAAAGGCGGAAACTGTTTCACAGGGACGTGAAAAATCACTTGTAATCGGCTGCGATACAAGCGTAATAATTGACGGTACAATTCTAAATAAACCGCGCGATACGAACGATGCTCGTACGATGATGAACATGCTCTCCGGCAATGTGCATAAGGTTATCACAGGCTGCTGCATATGCTATCTTGGAAAAAGCTATGCGTTTTCCGTAACAACAGAGGTCGAATTCTTTGACCTGACGGAAAAGGAGATAGAGGACTATATTGCAACATCTGAGCCGTATGATAAAGCAGGTGGCTATGCGATTCAGGGAAAGGGAGCAATGTTCGTAAAAAGCATACACGGCGATTATTATAATGTCGTTGGTCTGCCAGTTGCAAGACTTAAGCGTGCAATTGACGAATTCCTTTCAAGTGAAGAGATGAAACGCCTTATTTACGGAAACCAGCCCATGATGCCGATAATATAAAATCAATCAGTTAGATAACAAAAACCACATTGATTTTTTGTCTAAAATTCTACATACTAAATATTTCAAATTACTTGCTTTTTTGAAAAAACATGTTATAATAATTGTATCTAAATAAAACCAAGGAGGTTATTATTATGGCATATGTAATTAGTGACGAATGCATCGCTTGTGGTGCATGTGCAGCTGAATGTCCTGTAGAGGCTATCGCTGAGGGTGACGGCAAGTACGAGATCAACGCTGATACTTGTATCGAGTGCGGTTCTTGCGCAGAGGTTTGCCCCGTTGGTGCTCCTTCTCAGGGCTGATTTAACGGCGTACAAACAAATAAAGAATTCGACCGGCATTTGTCGGTCGTTTTTTCTTTTATAATCATGCATAAAAACAGCCGTCAGCTTCAAGCCGGCGGCTGTTTTAGTATAAGTTTTACTGAGAAATCATTTTCTCTATAGATGTTTTCGGAACAACACCAACACTTACATCGATATTTTTGCCATTTTTAAAGAACAGAAGCGTTGGTATACTCATAATGCCGAATTGAGATGCAAGCTCAGGCTGTTCGTCAACATTTACTTTTCCTACCTTGACTTCGGGATGTTCAGAGGCGATTTCATCAACAACCGGTGAAAGCATTCTGCACGGACCGCACCATGATGCCCAGAAATCAATAAGAACGGGTTTGTCGGACTCAAGAACTTCATTTTTGAAATTATCAGCTGTAATTACGATAGGCATAATATCTTCTCCTTTTTGTGCGCTTAGCGCAGATTTATCATGTCTATATTGTACCCGTTTTATTTATTTTTTTCTGTAACAAAGTCACGTTGAATCAATTTTTTCTGCTTCTTCCGTGTTTTTTTGCATTCTGAGCGCTTGAATAATCGCGGTCGCGCTTTCTTTGTTCAGGAACTGTTGCTGATTTGTAGTTAATCAGCGCCTTTACAAACTGAGGATGCTTTTCGCTGAATTCTGCTTCCTTTTCGGGATGGGCAACAATGTAATCCTCCTGCTGCTTGGCATAGAAACCGAGTGCCGAGAGGAAAAACAGCAGCAGATAAAGGAAGATAGACAATACCGACCCAATTCCGACCATAGGATAGATAAGTAGAATAATGTCAAGCAGTGCAAGTACTGAGCAGATAAAGCCATAGATGTTTTTAAGATGTCTGCGTGTATCAAAAGTTGCAAAAAATACGCCGATAACAGGCAGAAAGGCAAGAGCGTATATCAGAATATACCGTCCAATTGACGCAGATGTATTACCGCCGTAAGACTCCGAAACACTGCCTCCGACCATAAGCTGAAGGGCAGACTGTTTGATATTAACAGTTGCACATAAAGCCTTCTGAGCATTAAGGGTGGCGTCATTGAGCTTTTTAACGCTTTCCTCGGTGTAATAACGTCTGTCGATATCCTTTGCTTTGTCAATCGTTTCAACAAGCTTATCTGCTTTGATATCCTTGCCTATGTGATAAGTCCAGTCGTACTCAGCAGTGGGCAAAGAAAGAGTGGCCTTGTAGACATTGACATCTGCATCCGGGTTCTTTTCCAGCGAATCAATTGCTGCTGAGAGTTCCTTTTCAGCGTTGTCGATTTCTTCCTGAGTTGAACGCTTTGAATATGCTTCATCGGCAAAGAATGATACAGTCAGATCTTCCTTGATGTAGAGAGATGCTGATATGTACGGTGAGGAAAGAAAAAACACAAGAAGCACATAAACAGCAATCATTGTATACCTGATAATGCGCGTAGGAGTAATGAGCTCTTTCTTTTTCTTTCTTTTCTTTTTCTGAGGGATTTCGACATCAGAGTCGGATATCCCTTTCTTTTCTTCCTTTTCTTCTTTCATCAGTAATATCCTTTCAGACGTTTCCGAATTTTTCCTGGTAATTATCAATAGCCTGTCTGATTATTTCTACGGCTTCTTCCTTACCGCGGACTTCATCAACTACAGTTTCCTTATTCTCAAGGGTCTTGTATACGCTGAAGAAGTGAACCATCTCATCAAAAATGTGCTGAGGCAGCTCGCTGATATCGTGGTAAGAATTATACGTAGGATCGTTAAAGGGGATAGCAATTACCTTATAGTCATTTCTGCCGTTATCGAGCATTGTAATATAGCCGATAGGGTAGCACTGTACGAGAGTAAGGGGATAGATGTTTTCTGAGCAAAGAACAAGAACATCAAGAGGATCGAGGTCATCTGCATATGTACGGGGAATGAAGCCATAGTTTGCCGGATAGTGGGTAGATGTATAGAGGATTCTGTCCATTTTCAGCAGACCGCTCTGTTTATCAAGTTCATACTTAACCTTGCTTCCGTTCGGGATTTCGATTACGCACATAAAATCCTCGGGATTAATGCGAGAGGAATCAAGATCATGCCATATATTTTGCATATTAACCGCTCCTTTTTCAGCGAAAATTTTATATATTTATTATAACATAAATTTGAACATTATTCAATCGCCGCAGGCGATTATTTTACAAATTTATACAAACGTTCGCTCAGACGTCCGTTGAGAACGGCGAAGCCGATCGAAACGGGTAACGTCGTGCGGTTGTTATAACATAAATTTGAACATTATTCAATCGCCGCAGGCGTAATTTTACAAATTTAAATAAACGTTCGCTCAGACGTCCGTTGAGAGCGGCGAAGTCAATCGAAACGGGTAACGTCGTGCGGTTGTTTAAGCACAACATAAGGATTGAGTATTTTCTTTTTTATTGAAGGAAGCCTAAAGGCGTGAACGGAAAATTGTGTTATAAAAATCCGACCGTGGGGGATAGCCTCACGGTCGGTCATAAAATCAGGAATAATTACTCTGCATCATCATCTGATTTTGCATCGTCAGTATCTGATGTTTCATCCTCAGATACAGCTTCTTCCTTTTTCTTGTCGTTCTTTTTTTCGGTTTTCTTCTTAGCTGTTTCCTTCTTCTCAGCAGGTTTTTCAGCCTTCTTTGAAGACGATTTCTTTTCTGAATCTTTTTTCTTATCTGACTTTGTCTCAGCCGCCTTTGCAGCCTTTTTCTTGTCTGCATGATTTCTCCACATAACCCAAAGCGGTACTGCAATGCAGATGGAGGAATAGCAGCCGGAGATAAGACCTATAAGCATCGGAAGAGCAAAGCTGATTATTGACTCAATGTTGAATATCAGAGAAACAACGAGAACTGAACCGATTGCAGCCATTGTAGAAATAGTTGTCATAATGGTTCTTGTCAGACACTGGTTCATGCTGGCATTAGATACCTCTGCAAGGGATACCTTCGGACCCATCATTCTTCTGTTTTCACGGATACGGTCATAAATAACGATTGTATCGTTTACAGAATAACCGAGGATCATAAGAACAACAGCAATGAAGTTGTCGTCGAGTGACATATGGAACATTGCGAAGGTAAAGTATACAATGATAAGGTCATGGATAAGTGCAACAACTGCCATAACACCTGCTGACATACCGCCGATTTTCTTGAAGCGTATTGCAACATAAACTATTATGATAACTGCCGCAAGAATAACTGCAGCAATACATTTTGCAAAGAAGCTTGCACCCTTGGAAGCGTCAACAGAAGAGGATTCCTCAACCTTGAAGTTATTATCGGGGAATTCCGTGGTCAGGCGGCCGGCCCCGTGCCGCCACTGGCGCACCAGCACGAAGCACCCCCGGTACACCGCCGCCACCACGACCCAATCCGGCGCGGTGACCGCCACGGTCTCCTCGCAGAGCGCG
>ONAX01000049.1 GCA_900315875.1 uncultured Eubacteriales bacterium
CAGCCGACATCCGTATGGCGCAGTATGAAGCGGGAACAAGAACGCCGAAAGAAGATTTGACTAAGGCTTTGGCGCACGCTTTGGATGTGTCGCCCGACGCATTGACCGTTCCCGATATTGATACCTATATCGGTTTAATGCACACGCTGTTTGCTTTAGAGGATATTTACGGTCTGACGATTGAGAAAAGAGACGGAGAGATCCTTATGCGCATTGATCCGTTCAAGAGCAGAGAAGCAAGAAATCTTTTAGATGATCTCCTCGGCTGGTGTGCAGAGCGTGAGAAATACCGCAAGGGCGAAATCAGCAAGGATGATTACGATAAGTGGCGTTATAATTATCCGAAATACGATACGTCTGAGCATTGGGTAAAGGTGACGTCTAAAGAGCTGAGCGACGCATTGATTGAGGGATTGAACAAAAAGAAAGATTAAGATAAATCGGAATTTGAGGAGTAATCGCAATATGAAAAATGTCAATATAGCATTACATAATATATTTATTGCAGTAGGTTTTGGAACAATGGTGTATGTTCCTATGCTTTTAATTGACAAAGGTCTTAATGATACAATGCAATCGGTTTTGACTTGGGTATTTGCATCGGCGTTGTATGGTCTCTCATTTGAGTTATTAAAAATTAAATCTAAAATCAAATATCCTTTACATATAGCAGTTTGTTTTACTATAACAATCGCTACTCGGTTAATATATTCATATGTTGAAAACGGAAAAATAAATGTATTAAAAACAGTAGCAATTACTATACCGATATTTGTGGTTGTTTATATAGCTTTATTCTTGTTTATGAAATACATTGGCAGTGTAAATAAGTGATTCGCTTTTAACTGATAGACCAAACGTAGTTATAATATTTGTCGAAATGGACGGGGATTTTTAATTTGCACGGTTCGTTTTAGAAAGAAAAAATTCTGATGTGTTTAAAAAATCATAACAAAAAGCCCTTAGCTGCATTTGTACACAGCTAAGGGCTTCATCATATGAATTTTTACAGTCACAATCCAAAGAATGATTATTCCTTTACCCCACAACCACCTGATCCACAGAATAATTGCGGTAATAGCGACTGTTATCAAATTGTTAATTGTTATCAAAAGCAACGCAAAAGGCTCGTAACCTCGCATAAATACTGGGTTTTCGGCGTTTTACATATCACTCCCACTCCACCGTAGCCGGGGGCTTGCTGGTAATATCGTAAACTACTCTGTTCACGTTATCTACTTCATTGACTATCCTGTTGGAAACTTTTTCAAGGACGTCGTATGGCACTCTCGCCCAGTCAGCGGTCATGAAATCGCTGGTGGTTACGGCACGCAGAGCAATCGTGTTGTCGTACGTTCTGCCGTCACCCATAACGCCGACACTGCGTACTCCGGTCAGAACAGCAAAATACTGATTGACCTGCTTGTCAAGCCCAGATTTTGCAAACTCCTCACGCATAATTGCATCCGCTTCGCGCACGATTTCAAGCTTTTCCTCTGTTATGTCGCCCATAATGCGGATTGCAAGTCCCGGACCAGGGAATGGCTGACGCATTACAAGAAACTCCGGAATTCCAAGCTCAAGTCCTGCACGGCGAACCTCGTCCTTGAACAGGTCGCGCAGCGGCTCGATTATGCCTTCAAAACCAATGTCCTCTGGCAGACCGCCGACATTGTGGTGGCTCTTTATAACAGCCGACTCCCCTACTCCGCTCTCTACGACATCGGGATAAATCGTACCCTGGCACAGATAATCCATCTTTCCGAGCTTTGCAGATTCCTCCTCAAATACACGGATGAATTCCTCACCTATTATCTTGCGCTTCCTCTCCGGTTCGCTTACTCCGGCAAGCTTTGTCAGAAAACGTTCCTGAGCGTTAACGCGGATAAGGTTCATGTCAAACTGCTGCTTGAATACCTTCTCAACCTGGTCGCCCTCGTCCTTGCGCAGAAGACCATGGTCTACAAAAATACAGGTGAGCTGCTTGCCGATAGCCTTGTGCACAAGAAGTGCTGCTACAGACGAATCAACGCCGCCTGAAAGTGCGCACAAAACCTTTTTGTCGCCTATCTGCTTTTTCAGGGAAGCAATAGTTTCCTTTACAAAGTCGTCCATGCGCCAGTTTGCTGTGCACATGCATGCATTATACAGGAAATTGCGCAGATACAGCATGCCTTCTACTGTGTGCTGTACCTCCGGGTGGAACTGTACTGCAAAGAAATTGCGCTTAATATCTTCCATTGCTGCAATCGGACAATCCATGGAAATAGCAGTGGTCTTGAATCCGTGCGGCAGCTCCTCAATGCGGTCTGTGTGGCTCATCCAGCAGATGTTTTCCTTATCTGCTGCATGGAAAAGCAGGGATGACGTGTTGAATTCAACCTCGGTCTTTCCGTATTCTCTGCTGCCCTCAACCGGAACAACCTTTCCGCCAAGGGTCTGCGCCATAAGCTGAGCACCATAGCAAATGCCGAGTACCGGAATACCCAGTTCAAAAAGCTTCGGATCACACTTGGGACCGTTATCGTCATAAGCGCTGTTGGGACCACCTGTAAAGATGATTCCCATATAGCCGCCGTCTTTTATTTCCTGCGCTGTTATCTTATACGACTTGATTTCACAGTAAACATTGCACTCACGCACTCTGCGCGCGATAAGCTGAGTGTACTGTCCGCCGAAATCCATTATCAGCACCGTTTGATTCTTAATATCCATATTACGTTCACCTTTTCTAAAAATGCTCACTGAGCAAAACTGAAATACATTCTTCTTCCCTTATTCAACCGTTACCGATTTTGCAAGATTTCTAGGCTTGTCAATGTCGCAGCCCTTCAGGGAGGCAACATAGTATGCAAAAAGCTGCAGCGGAATGACAGCCAGACTCGGCAGAAGCATGTCGCAGACCTTCGGAATAAATATCGTCTGTCCGACCTGCTCCATTTCGGGATGGTCGTCGCATGCAATGCACATTACCTGTGCGCCGCGCGTCTTTACCTCTTCGATATTGCTTACCATTTTGCCGATAAGCTCCTCATGTGTAACAAGTGCGATAACCGGTGTTCCCTTTTCTATCAGGGATATCGTGCCGTGCTTCAGCTCTCCTGCTGCATACGCCTCACTGTGAATGTAGGATATCTCCTTGAGCTTCAGTGAGCCTTCAAGTGACAGAGCATAATCAATATTCCTGCCGATAAAGAATATATCACGGCTGTTGAAATATTTGGAAGCAAGATACTGAATCTTCGCCTTGTTTTCAAGAACCTTTTCTATCTTTGCGGGGAGCATTTCAAGCTCGTTAACAAGCGCCGTATATTCCTCAGGAACAACAGTACCGAGCTTTTCTCCGAAATACAAAGCCATAAGGTAGATTACTGCAAGCTGTGTGCTGTATGCCTTGGTGGTAGCAACTGCGATCTCGGGACCTGCCCATGTATAGATAACATCGTCTGATTCACATGCTATTGCAGAGCCGACAACATTAACAATTGATATTACATGAGAACCGCGTCTCTGTGCTTCCTTCATAGCTTCCTTAGTATCCGCAGTTTCACCTGACTGGCTGATAACAATCGTCAGGGTCTTATCGTTTATGATGGGATCACGATAACGGAATTCAGAAGCAAGATCAGCCTCTACGGGGATACGCAGCATCTTTTCGAAGATATACTTTGCTACTACGCCTACATGATAAGCGCTTCCGCAGGCAAGAATATTAATCTTTGTAAATTGTTTCAGTTCTTCATCAGAAAGCTTTATTTCGTCAAGTACAACCCTGCCGTTTCTGATTCTCGGAGAAATAGTTTCAGCAATAGCCGTGGGCTGTTCCATTATCTCCTTGAACATGAAATGCTCATAACCGCCTTTTTCGGCAGCGGAAACATCCCATTCAACAGTTTCGGTATCCTTGTGAACCTCGTCCTTGTCGGTCGTGATTATCTTCACGCCGTCCCTGCCGAGAATTGCTATTTCGTTATTTTCCAGACGGAGAATCGTCTTTGTTCTGGAAAGAATAGCCGTTACATCAGAAGCAAGGTAGTTTTCGTTCTCTCCAAGTCCGATGATAAGGGGGCTTTCCTTTCTGACTGCTATGATCTCATCGGGATTGTCCTTGCTAATTACACCTAGAGCATAGGAGCCCTCGAGCTTTTCAAGGACCTTTATTACGGTATCCACAAGGTCACCCTTGTAGTAATATTCTATCAGCTGAGCAATAACCTCGGTATCTGTCTCGGAACGGAATGCAATACCCTTTGAGGTCAGATAATCCTTAAGCTGCTGGTAGTTTTCGATAATTCCGTTATGAACAACGGCAAAGCGACCGGATTCGCTGAGGTGCGGATGCGCATTGACATCCGACGGCTCGCCGTGGGTTGCCCAGCGTGTATGACCGATTCCGACAGTTCCATGCAGAGTCTTGCCGTTTTCCGTCAGATCCTTAAGCACCTTGAGCTTTCCCTTTGCCTTTTTGACAAAAAGCTCGCTGCCTGTATTAAGGCAGACTCCGGCGCTGTCATAACCGCGGTATTCAAGTCTTTCAAGACCGTCGAGCAGGAACGGACCTGCCTGCTCGCAGCCGATATAACCAACTATGCCACACATATGCCTCTCCTCCGGATCATCTGTAAATAATATCCTCGCGCTTCGGACCGTTGGAAATCATCGTGAACGGCACTCCGACTGCCTTTTCCGCAAATTCAATATAGCGGCGGCAGTTCTCAGGCAGCTCATCGTAGTTTTTGATTCCCCTTATATCGCACTTCCAGCCCGGGAGTACCTCCAGAACAGGTTTGCATCTCTTAAGCTTTGTAGTTGACGGGAAGTAATCGATTTTTTCGCCGTCAAGCTCATATGCAACGCACACCGGAATTTCATCAAGATATCCGAGAGCGTCCAGAACTGTAAATGCAACCTGTGTTGCACCCTGAACCTTGCAGCCGTAGCGTGTAGCAACGAGGTCAAGCCAGCCCATTCTTCTCGGTCTGCCGGTCGTTGCACCGTATTCGCCGCCGTCGCCGCCTCTTTTTCTCAGTTCCTCAGCCTCTTCGCCGAAAATCTCACTTACGAATTCGCCGGCACCTACTGAGCTTGAATATGCCTTGACTACAGTGATGATGTCCTTTATCTCATAGGGAGGAATTCCGCCTGCACCAACTGCACCATATCCAGCGATTGTATTCGAGGATGTTACCATCGGGTAGATACCGAAGTCAGTATCCTTGAGTGAACCGAGCTGACCCTCGAGCAGGATCTTCTTTCCGCTCATTGCAGCGTCGTGAACAATATCGAAGGTATTTGCAACATAGGGAGCAAGTGCCTCCTTATATTCCATCAGCTTTGCAAACATTTCATCAGCGCTGATTGGTTCCTTGTGATATACATTTACCACAATTGCATTCTTGACCTCAAGAATTCTCTCAAGTTTTTCGCGCAAACCTGCTTCATCATCGTAAAGCTCGTTTACCTGGAAACCAATCTTGGAAAACTTGTCTGAATAGAATGGTGCAATACCTGATTTTGTAGAACCGAAGCTGCGTGAGGAAAGACGCTCTTCCTCATAGCAGTCAAACAGCTTATGATAGGGCATTACTATCTGCGCCCTGTCCGATACAAGTATATTCGGAGCCGGTACGCCTTTATCAACGATCTCTGCAATTTCCTTTACGAGATTTTCTACGCTGAGTGCAACTCCGTTACCGATAATATTAACGATATTGGAATTGAAAACGCCGGACGGGAGCTGATGGAGGGCGAATTTACCATAGTTATTGATTATGGTATGACCGGCATTGCTGCCGCCCTGAAATCTGATTACCATATCGGACTCCTGTGCAAGAACGTCCGTTATCTTGCCCTTGCCCTCGTCGCCCCAGTTGGCGCCGACTATTGCTCTTACCATGTTTTTACCTGCCTTTCCGGAATTAAATAATAATTCATGCTGTTAGTTTTTTGCCCGGTGCTCCGGGCGGCAGACGCCATTATGCAACAGGCGCTACCAGAACACGGCCCGTGCCGCGGTAAACATTCACCAGTCCTTCGCCGGAGGCTGCCGAACCGATCAATGATTTTGTTGATTTTTCTACGGTGAACTGCAGTGTCTGTGACCATGCTATTGCCATGTTTCCGTCAATCTTCAATGTATCGTTCTGCAGATCAAATACCAGAAGTTCCTCTGCCGGAACCGGACTTTCAAGAACTGCAATACCCGTTCCGTAAAGGGTATTATTGAACAGACCCTCGCCGCCGAGTGCAGCGGAGGAAAGGTTGGCACGCGATGTTATCTGCATCTGCACAGTTGAGCTGCATGCGAGAAACAGACCGTCCTCAATGGTAACGGCGCCGTTCCATTTTGCAAGATCCTCCAGAAGAATGTACTTGTAGGTCGGCTCCAGAATAACGCATCCGGTGCCGAAATAAAGCGGCTTGATCGCAGATTCGCTTGTCACCTTGCTGCCGACGAATTTTTTCAGCAGATCGCCCGCACCCTGCACATTGGTATTTATAGTTACATTTCCGCTGGTTATCTGCATTGCTCCTGCCTGCAAGATAACGCCTTCGTTATTCAGGCTTGCAATAACCTGTCTTTTATGCACGCCCATCTTGCCCATGAAATAGGCAGTCTGAGCAGTTGCAGGATTTACGGAAACATCCCTTGTATATTCAAGTACCGAAAAATTTCCCAGACGGTTAACTATCTTCCTGTTGGGAGCCTCGGCAAACAGATTCATACTTACCATAACAGTTCACCTCTATGATTAATTGTTGACACTTACAGATTGATTTCAGCCTTTTCTGTTTCCATTGCTTCGTAGGGAGCAAGAGCAGCAGCTACTGTTTCTTTCAGGAAATCCTCTGTCTGCTCAGGCGCTCTGCCGACGTACTTTTCAGGAACAAGGATAGCCTCAAGCTCCTCGAGAGTAACTCCGAATGCAGGGTCTGCTGCGATACGCTGGAGAAGGTCGTTTTCCTCGCCGTCCTCCTTGATTCTCTTTGAAGCAGCCATTGAATGTGTTCTGATTCTTTCGTGCAGTTCCTGACGGTTTCCGCCGCGCTTTACGGCGTCCATCATGATATTTTCAGTTGCCATGAAAGGAAGCTCTCTTTTCAGGTGAGCAGTTACAACCTTATCATAGACAACAAGACCGTCGCTGACATTTATATAAAGATTGAGTATAGCATCAACGGCAAGGAATGCCTCCGGTACGCTCAGTCTCTTATTTGCGGAATCGTCGAGGGTTCTCTCAAACCACTGTGTTGCCGCTGTGATATACGGGTTGAGAACGTCAACCATTACATATCTTGACAGTGAGCCCATACGCTCGGAGCGCATCGGGTTTCTCTTGTATGCCATAGCGGACGAGCCTATCTGATTCTTCTCGAACGGCTCCTCAACCTCCTTCAGATGCTGCAGAAGGCGGATATCGTTTGAGAATTTGGAAGCGCTCTGTGCAATGCCTGCAAGAACGTTCAGCACGCGGCTGTCGAGCTTTCTTGAATAGGTCTGACCGGATACTGCAAAGCAGTCGTCATAGCCCATTTTCTTTGCGATCAGCCTGTCTATCTGCTTGCACTTTTCGTGGTCACCGTCAAAAAGCTCAAGGAAGCTTGCCTGAGTACCTGTTGTACCCTTACAGCCGAGAAGCTTCATGCCGGAGAGAACATAGCGTACATCCTCAAGATCCATAAGGAGATCCTGTATCCAGAGCGTTGCACGCTTGCCAACGGTAGTCGGCTGTGCAGGCTGGAAATGTGTGAATGCAAGCGTCGGGAGAGACTTATACTTTTCAGAAAATGCTGAAAGCTGACGGATAGCGGAAACGAGCTTTTTCTCCACTATTTTCAGAGCCTCTGTCATAATGATGACATCGGTATTATCTCCGACATAGCAGGAGGTTGCGCCCAGATGGATAATGCCCTTTGCATTCGGACACTGAACGCCGTATGCATAAACATGGGACATGACATCGTGACGTACAAGCTTTTCTCTTTCCTCGGCAACCTCATAATTGATGTCGTCGGCATGAGCCTTAAGCTCGTCAATCTGCTCCTGAGTTATGTTCAGACCAAGCTCGTGCTCGGACTCCGCAAGGGCGATCCAGAGACGTCTCCAGGTTCTGAATTTCATATCGGGAGAAAAGAGGTATTTCATTTCCTTATCCGCATATCTTGAAGACAGCGGAGATTCATATGTATCTCTCATTGTATGAACTCCTTCACTACTTTTATGTATATTTCAAAATGCATACTGCATACTTTTTACTGTTCATTTTTTCCGCCGCATGCGCCGTCTTTGGGCGGAAGCTTCTTGTCGAAATCAACGCCGCCTCTTTCCTTACCGGCAAGCATCTTTTCCGGAATACGGGTCGGGTACTTTCCGGAGAAGCATGCATCGCAGAAGCCGCAGTTCTTGCCGCCGAGCATTTCTCCGAGTTTATCCGGCGGGAAGAAGCCGAGTGAATCGGCTCCCGTAAGCTCGCATATCTCGGGGATTGTGTGACGAACTGCGATAAGCTCGTCTCGGCTGGGAATATCCGTGCCGTAGAAGCACGGCCAGATAAACGGCGGTGAGCTTATTCTCAGATGAACTTCCTTTGCTCCGGCATTCCTGAGCATTTTCACTATTCTGTCACATGTTGTGCCGCGAACGATGGAGTCGTCTATTACAACAACACGCTTTCCCTCAAGAACAGAACCCAGAGGATTAAGCTTGAGCCGAACGCTGTTTGCACGCTCTTTCTGGGTCGGCTTGATGAATGTTCTGCCGATATAGCCGTTTTTGACTATTCCCTTTTCATAGGGAATTCCGGATTCCTCGCTGTAGCCTATGGCTGCGTCTATGCCGGATTCGGGTACACCGATAACAATATCGGCATCAACCGGAAATTCACGCGCGAGGATTCTTCCTGCTTCCTTACGAGATTTATAAACGCTAATTCCGTCAATTACGGAATCGGTACGCGCGAAGTAAATATATTCAAATACACACAGATGACGGCTGCCGTCTGCTGGGCAGCGGCTGCGTATGGAATGGATACCCTCGTCATCGACAACAACGATCTCGCCTGGGTCAACATCTCTTACGAAATCAGCTCCGCACGCTGCAAGTGCTGCAGTTTCGCTTGCAAAAACAATGCTGCTACCTATTCGTCCGATGCAAAGGGGACGGAAGCCGTGGGGATCACGCGCTGCGATAAGCTTCTGGGGACTCATTACCAGAAGAGAATATGCACCCTCTATCTGCCCCATCGTGCGCTCTACCGCTTCCTCGACGGAAGCTGATGTAATACGCTCTCTCGCAACAAGATAGGCTATTGCTTCGCTGTCGATCGTTGTCTGGAAAATGGCACCGCGCGATTCAAGCTCGCGTCTGACCTCGTATGCATTCGTAAGGTTTCCGTTATGTGCTATTGCAAGTGTGCCCTTGACATAACGCATAACAAGCGGCTGTGAGTTTTCACGCACACTGCCGCCTGCCGTTGAGTACCTTACATGGGCGATCGCCATCTGACCTGAAAGTGAATTCAGGATCTCCGGGGTAAACACCTCGCTGACAAGACCCATATTTTTATGACTTGATATAACTCCCCTGTCATTTACCGCAATGCCGCAGCTTTCCTGACCTCTGTGCTGAAGCGCCAGAAGCCCGTTATAGCAGGCGTGAGCAGGGGATGCGTCAGCGCTGCCGTATATCCCGAATACGCCGCATTCTTCATGCAGCCCCTCGGAGAAAAATTCCTGTGAACCGATACTCAAAAAATCCACCCCACGAAATTTAATTCATAATTCATAATGTACAATGCATATCCTCATGTTGTCTGATCCAACCAGGAACAGGAAAACAGCACTTTCTTCTGACACTGATGAATTGATCACTTCAAAAACCGATTTAATAGGAAAACATACTCTTTCATAATCCATAACTCCCGGAAACAGTTAAAACCGGCTCCGGGGTTAATTATGAATCATGTATTGTGAATTATGAATTACTGTCCCAGTCCTATTCTTCTCATCATTTCAGCATAAGCCTCTTCTACGCCGCCGAGATCTCTGCGGAAACGATCCTTGTCGAGCTTCTCGTGGGTCTTGATATCCCAGAAACGGCAGGTATCGGGGCTGATCTCATCTGCGAGAACGATTTTGCCGTCAGAAGTCTTACCGAATTCGAGCTTGAAGTCGATAAGCTCAACGCCGACGCTTTCGAAAAACTCTACCATATATTTATTGATATTCAGCGCAAGCTTTGTGATGGTGTCGATATCTTCCCATGTAGCAGCGCCGATTGCAACAGCGTGATATGAATTGATAAGCGGATCACCCAGATCGTCGTCCTTATATGAGAACTCGAGAACCGTTGTCTTAAGCTGGGTTCCTTCTTCAAGACCGAGGCGCTTAGCCATAGAACCGGCTGCCTTATTGCGGATGATTACCTCAAGGGGAACGATCTTAACCTTTTTAACGAGAGTTTCCCTGTCGCTGAGCTCCTCAACATAATGTGTCGGAATGCCCTTCTCTTCAAGAAGTCTGAACATGAAATTTGACATTCTGTTATTGACAACGCCCTTACCTGTGATAGTACCCTTTTTGAGACCGTTGAACGCAGTTGCGTCATCCTTGTACTCAACTATGCACATCTCGGCATCATCTGTTGCGAATACCTTTTTTGCCTTGCCTTCATAAAGCTGATTTGCTTTTTCCATTTTGAAACTACTCCTCTCATGACTGCTGCCCCCCGGGCAGAACACACCACACTGACAGTGCAGCTTTTACATTATCAAGTCGCCCTGAAAAAGGGGACTTCGAAACAACTTTAATTATACAACCAAAGGACGATTTAAGCAAGCAATAATCGGCGGCATTTCATTTTTTGACATTTATTACAGTAAATTATTGAATTTTTGTGCAAATTTCCGCTATTTGCCCAAAAGCACCCCTGTTTCGCATTTTCAGTTCCAATTCTTGCATATCCGGGCACTATTCTGCTATGTTTTACCGGAGCTTTACCCCCTTTTTATACTGCAAAATGCAAGTTTCAAAAAAAAACTTTCATTTTTTCAAAAATTATACTTGATATTTCAGAACAGATGTGCTAAAATCATAAATGTCCCGCAAAAAGAAAAAGGGGAAAGCCGGATCTGCTGACAGAACGGCACAGCAAATATTCAAAACATTTTTTATTATTTTAAGGAGTGACTTCAGATGTCATATGTAAGCGAAGTTCTTGAAAAAGTAATCGAAAAGAACCCCTCACAGCCCGAATTCGTTCAGGCAGTAAAGGAAGTACTCGAATCCCTCGAGCCTGTTATTGAGGCTAACCCCCAGTATCAGAAGGAAGCTATCCTTGAGAGAATCACTGAGCCGGAAAGACAGCTCATGTTCCGTGTTCCGTGGGTAGACGATCAGGGCAAGGTTCAGGTTAACCGCGGTTTCCGTATTCAGTTCAACAGTGCAATCGGTCCCTACAAGGGCGGCCTTCGTCTGCATCCGTCAGTAAACCTCGGTATCATCAAGTTCCTCGGCTTCGAGCAGATCTTCAAGAACTCTCTTACAGGTCTTCCGATCGGCGGCGGCAAGGGCGGCTCCGACTTCGACCCCAAGGGTAAGAGCGACAGAGAAGTTATGGCATTCTGCCAGAGCTTCATGACAGAGCTTTACAGACACATCGGCGCTGACACAGACGTACCGGCAGGCGACATCGGCACAGGTGCTCGTGAGATCGGCTACATGTTCGGTCAGTACAAGAGACTCAAGAACTGCTATGAAGGCGTTCTCACAGGTAAGGGTCTGACCTACGGCGGTTCTCTTGCAAGAACAGAGGCTACAGGCTACGGTCTGCTCTACATCACACAGGAACTTCTCAAGTGCCACGATATCGACATCAAGGGCAAGACAGTTTGTATCTCCGGTGCAGGCAACGTTGCTATCTACGCTGCTCAGAAGGCTACTCAGCTCGGCGCTAAGGTTGTTACTCTGTCTGATTCCACAGGCTGGATCTACGACGCTGAGGGCATCGACCTCGACGCTGTAAAGGAGATCAAGGAAGTCAAGAGAGCAAGACTTACCGAGTACAAGAACTATCGTCCGAACGCTCAGTACACAGACGGCAAGTTCATGTGGACTATTCCCTGCGACATCGCTCTCCCCTGCGCTACTCAGAACGAGCTCGACGTTGAGGCTGCTGAGAACCTCATCAAGAACGGCGTTATCGCTGTTTGCGAAGGTGCTAACATGCCCACAACTCTCGAAGCAACAAAGAAGATCCAGGAAGCAGGCGTTATGTTCGTTCCCGGCAAGGCTGCAAATGCAGGCGGCGTTGCTACATCTGCACTTGAGATGTCACAGAACAGCCAGAGACTTTCATGGACATTCGAAGAGGTTGACGCAAAGCTTCAGCAGATCATGGTCAACATCTACCACAACATCGACGACGCTGCAAAGAAGTATGGCTACGAGGGCAACTATGTTGTCGGCGCTAACATTGCAGGCTTCGTAAAGGTTGCTGACACAATGATTGCTCAGGGCGTTTGCTGATAACAGTTTACTCCATCATGTATTAAATATAGAGAAGTGCTCCGTCACAAAAGGCGGAGCACTTTTTCATCTGAACAACATAAAAAGCGCCCGGTCGCGTTGTATAGCAATCGGGCAGATCGGACTGTCAGAATTTCGACAGTCCGTTTTTTTATCGGTTCAAGTAAGCTCCATACTGTTTTATTCCAGGATATTATGACTAAATAAAAAAATTGACCCCGAAGGGTCAATTTCATGGGTAGTGCCCCGTTTTTATGATCTGACAATATCACGCCAGTCAAGGTCGCCGCGTTCAAGACCGTGGATCAGAACCTCACCCGTTGCAATATTGGTTGCCACCGGAATATTATGAACGTCGCAGAGCCTGAGAAGATTCATGTCGTTCGGCTCGTGCGGTTTTGCAGTAAGCGGATCACGCAGGAAAATAAGCATGTCTATTTCATTGAAGGATATACGAGCTGCGATCTGCTGATCGCCGCCCTGCGAGCCGCCGAGGAAGCGCTGTATCTCCAGACCGGTAGCCTCTGCCACCATCTTTCCTGTTGCTCCCGTAGCACAGAGATTATGCCTGCTGAGTACTCCGCAGTATGCTATGCAGAACTGCACCATCAGTTCCTTCTTTGCGTCATGAGCGATCAAAGCTATATTCATTTTATCTCCCCCTGTAAAAATATTATCTCACAGCTCGAGCGGTACATCCACACCGTCAAGTCTGGCAGCGATCCTGTCAAGCGCATAAACCGCCTTGATACGTCCCTCAAGCGGTTCACCCCTCTGGGTGCACGCTGCGGCTGCGCTGTCCTCCGGAACGATTCCGATAAGCCTTGCGCCTGCCTTGTCGATGACGCTGTCAAGGTCAATAAATGCATCAAGTTTTCTGAACTTCCGCTCGCTGAAACGGTTGATCAGAAGGCGTATCTCGGGAATCCTGAGTTGTCTGAGCTTCTGGCGCACCTTTTCACAGCCGCGCACAGAAAGCGGTTCGGCATTTGCAACCATAACTGCACGGTCCGCAGCGCACGCAGCAGACTCGAACGACGACCCGATACCTGCAGGACAGTCAATAAGCACATGGTCATAATACTTCTGCAGAACGTGAACAAGCCGCCGCATGACGTACGGACTGACCTCGTCGCGCACATTCTGCGGCGCAGGAAGTATATACAGCTCAGGAACAGTTTTACAGGGGTATATGGCACTTGAAGGCGGACAATTTCCGCCGACAATATCCGCTATGTCAAAAACGAGTTCACCGCTAACGCCCAGCATAAGGTCAATACCTCTCATACCTGCGTCGCAGTCTATAACAAGAACTCTGTTTCCTCTGCGAACCAGAGCAGCTCCCAGTCCCGCCGTAACGGTAGACTTTCCTGTGCCGCCCTTGCCCGATGTAATAACTGTCACTTTACCCATTTTCAGATACCTCTTTAATTACATTACCACACAATTTACATAAAGTCAAGAGCAAATCGAGTTTTTTCATAAAAACTGACGATAAGATAATACAAATTCACAGAAATTAAAGCGGACACGGTTTTCGCCATGTCCGTCTGATGTTATTCAATTTGCAGAAATGCAGATTTCTTTTTATGATAATAACCCTTACTCGTCATTTTCATCGTCAGCCGTGCCTGAACGGTGCTCATTATTATCTTCATCATTATCATCCGCGGCATTATCCTGACGGTCGTCAGGGTCATTGTCAGCGTTTGACTGACGGTTGTCATTATCATTATTGCCGTCATCAGCAGCAGTACCCGACTGTCTGTTGTCTTCATTCTGCTGTGCGGCGGAAGCCCGGGCTGCTTCTTCCTTCTTTTTCTTTTCTTCCTCTTCCTTTTCCTTCTTGTTCAGCCCGAAGTACTCATTCAGAAGCTTCTTTGCGACATTTATTGCAACATAGCTCTTTGTACCGTGCTCTACCATAACGCCTATTGCAACCTGAGGATTATCATAGGGTGCAAAGCAGATAAAGTTTGCATGGTCGGAGCCCGCGTTTTCCGCAGTACCCGTCTTGCCGGCTATTTCAATCTTCAGGTCGGACAAAGCGTCGTAATTATTCGTCGCCATGTTCATAGCCTTTTTTACCTCATTCAGGTTGGTACGGCTTACGCCCATATCGTCAAGCTTTTCAATCTCGGTTTTCAGAAGGATTTCGTCTCCGGTGTAGCTTTCCACCCTGTCCACAACATGCGTTTTAAGGCGCACACCGTCATTTGCAATTGTTGCTGCATATGTTGCAAGCTGCAGCGGCGTGAACTGGTTGTCAGACTGACCGATGCCGGCAGGAGATACGAAGCTGTCGTACCATTCTGAACCCATTGCACGGCTGAATTCGGGACCTGCAAGCGTGCCGCTGCTTTCGGATATTTCTACTCCCGTTTTGACGCCAAGACCGCAGCGCTTTGCGTAAATATTCATATTCTCAATTCCGAGGAGTCTTGCAGTTTCAGCGAAGAACACGTTACACGAATCCCTTATTCCGGCGTACATATCAATTGCGCCGTGGTATCCCATGCACTGCAGCCTGAGGCCGCCCTTTGTGTAAATGCCGTTGCAGGTGATTTTCGTCGATGTAGTAATAGCATGCTCCTGCAGCGCTGCCGCTGCGACCATCGGCTTGAATGTCGAACCCGGAGCCAATGCGCCCATGAACGCCCTGTCAAAAAGCGGAATCGATTTATCGGTAGACAGCTTTTCGTAATCGTCGTAGAATTTAGAAAGGTCATATGTGGGATAGCTTGCAGCACAGATAACGGAAAAGTCCCGTACATCCAGCATAACTACCGCAGCACCCTTACAGTCCTCGCCGTCGTACTTGCTGTCGCTTATCTTTGAATATTCATTTGCTTCCTTTACAGCTTCCTTGAGAGCTGTCTGAGCAAGCTTCTGATATTTTGAATCGATGGTGAGATATATCTTTCCGCCCGGCTCGGATGCAACAGTTTCGGTAATCTTCGCATTGCCTTCTGCATCCACCTCATAGGTCCTGCTTCCGGGGCTGCCGCGCAGATATTTTTCGAATGCCGCCTCGACTCCGCTCTTTCCTATTTCGTCGTTATATGCATATCCCTTGCTCTTAAGCTCGGTATATTCTTCGGCTGAGATAAGTCCGGTAACACCCACGATATGCGGAGCGACAGTTCCGTTTTCGTAGCTTCGAACGGCAGTTGCAATAACCTCAACGCCCTTTTCGGTCTGCATATTTTCGGATACTATATTCATTCCGCGCTCGCTTATGTTATCCGCAAAAACATAGGGAGTGCTTTTACTGAAGCCGGTAACATCCATATTGTAACGAACGGAAACAATATTCCTTTGCTGTGACTTAGGGTATGACGCGCAGTCATATTTTTCCACAAGGATGGTCATACATTCATCAGCCCCGGAATACGGGTTCATATTCAGCATATCCTTGCTTTTAAGGGTATCAATCTCTTCCTGCTTGTCCTCAACAAAAACATAGTTGCCATTGCTGTCTGTCGTTATCGGAAGCTCATCAGCCCATTTATCTCCCGTACGGCTGAGCATTGTCGTCAGTCGTACAATTATCTCATTAAGGCTTTCGTCCTTAAGATAGATCTTATTAAATACGATGCGGTAGCCTGTTTTATTTACTGCAAGGGGAACGCCGTTTGCGTCGTATATTTCTCCGCGGATTGCTTCGCTGCTGACCTTATAGGTACTTGTGGTAAGGGCAATTTCATCATAATAGTCCTTACTCAGAACCTGCCAGCTTACAAGACGCGCACAAAATATTGCTGCAGCAATTATCACGATAATTATCATGATAACGTATCTTGCCTTGGATGTCTTTTCCACGGATCATCTCCCCCTTCTTTATATTATTTCTGTCTATCAGACCTGTGCTGTCTTTGCTGCGATAAATCGATTTATTCCGTAGAAAACCGGAACAAACACAAGAGTGTAAATTATCCTCGAAAGATAATGTGTCAGAAAATACTGCCATATATCCCCGTATCCGCGTAGAATGTAGAAAAATACAAACTGCAGGAATATTATCAGCGGCACCGAAATGCACCCGATGATAAAAGCCGTAAGTAAATTAGTACGAATGTAGTTTTCCATAAGAACGCTGACGATAAAGCAGAGTATAGACAGGCTGATGCCGTAAAAACCCATAAAGCCCGAAAATCCGTTGTCAGCCATAAGTCCGCAGATAAGACCGAATATAATTGCCGGAATCTCATCCTCAAAGACGGCTATACTCATTGCCAGCGGTATGAGCAGCACAGGACGTCCCCCGAAAAGCTCAAGGCTGAGTCCCGGTGTGCTCTGTATTATATAGCAAAGCAGCATTTCCAGAGAAAATGCCGTATATTTCACAATGTTGAATCTGTTCATACGCCCTACCCCGAAGCCGGAACGCTGCAGCAGCGTCCGGTTATTTTTTGCTGTTCTTTGCTGTACTCTTTGTATCGTTCTTTTCAGAGGAGCTTTCCTTGAATTCCTCTATCTCGCCCTTGCCGCTGAAATTGATAATAATTGCGGCATTGCTTATCTTCTTTACATCCTCAAAGGGCTTTATAACGGCAACCGCAGTGCCGGTGTAGCTGTCCAGTGTAAGCTTGCTTACGGTGCCTATGCGCAGGTTTTTCGGATACACTCCGCCGTAGCCCGAGGTGACAACAATATCGCCGCTTTTAATTGAATTATCAGCAGGGATATTCTTCATAAGTACAAGACTGTTTTCGGCATATTGCGGATCTCCCGTAACGATGCCCTCGTTTTCGGTTTTCTTGTCAATTACGCCGATCTGAGTATCGGGTGACAGAATACTCGTCACCTTGCATGACATCATGCCAAGCTCACTGACATAACCGACAAGTCCGTTATCCGTCATTACCGGTGCGCCAAGCTCAATGCCGTCGTTCGTACCCTTGTCCAGAATAAAGCCGAAGAAGTTTTCATTCGGATCACGGGAGATGACCGTAGCCGGAACAACGGAAAAGTCATCATTCTGCTGCTTTATTCCATAGAATTTATACAGCTCGTCATTTTCCTTTTTAAGGTCATAGTAATCCACGAGCATTTCACTGAGCCTGCGGTTTTC
>ONAX01000075.1 GCA_900315875.1 uncultured Eubacteriales bacterium
TTTTGTTCATATATCTATTATACCAAAAAAGCAACCGACTTCCAAGTTTCTACTCGGAGGTCGGTTGTCTTTTTTCTTTGGACTTTTTTCACAGCCCCTGTTTTTATGTCAGATAACTTCTCCGTTTACCTTGATTTCACAATCAGAACGGTTCATGGCGCAGAGTATGCCGCGCACTGAGGATTTGAAAATACCGTGGGATATGCCTACACCGAAAATGCTCTTGCCGTCAGGCTTTCTGAGCTGAATGTAGGAAATAGCCATTGAATCCGAGCCGCGTGAAATGGAATGCTCGCTGTAATCTACGAATTCAAAGCCGTCAACGCCGACGGATCTCAGCGCGTTGAAGAATGCGTCAATGGGTCCGTTGCCCTCGCCGTAGATCTCAACGTCCTTGTCCGCCTTTGCAAGATGCAGAACACCCTTGAAGGTAGCTTCGTCAACCCCGGTGTTTGTGACGGTGTGGCTGACAAGCCAGAATTTGCGGTCAATATCAATATAGCTGTTGTCAAACAGAGCCTTCAGCTCTCTCGGGAGAAGCTCGCGGCCGAGACGGTCACATTCCGCCTTTACAAGTGCACCGAATTCGGGGTGCATTGCCTTCGGAAGGTTGTAATCAAACATTGTCTGCATGATAAATGCAGCGCCTGCCTTGCCGCTCTGGGAATTGATGCGGATGATCGGCTCGTACTGACGGCCAACGTCGGCAGGATCGATCGGCAGATAGGGGATCTCCCACTTATCGCTGCCTGTGGCCTTGACGTATTCAAAGCCCTTGTTGATGGCATCCTGATGCGAACCGGAAAATGCTGTGAATACCAGATCTCCGACATAGGGCTGTCTTTCGCCTATCTTCATCTTTGTGCAGCGTTCGTATATCTCTCTGTATTTCGGCAGGTCTGAAAAATCCAGTCCGGGGTCTACACCCTGGGTGTACATGTTCAGTCCTACGGTAACGATGTCCAGGTTTCCGGTGCGCTCACCATTCCCGAAGAGCGTGCCCTCTATTCTGTCAGCGCCGGCCAGCAGTGCAAGCTCCGCGCACGCAACGCCTGTTCCTCTGTCGTTGTGCGGGTGCAGGCTTATTATTGCAGATTCGCGGTTCTTGATATGGGTGATAAAGTATTCTATCTGGTCTGCGTAGGTATTCGGTGTGCACAGCTCAACCGTATTGGGCAGGTTGAGGATGATCGGGTTTTCGGGAGTAGGCTCGAAAACATCCATTACAGCCTGACAGATTCGTACGGAATTGTCTACCTCTGTGCCGGAAAAACTTTCGGGTGAATATTCAATGCGGAAGTTTGTATCTCCGTCGTAGCTGTCGATAAGCTCCTTTATGAGCTTTGCGCCATCCACAGCAATATCGATGATTCCGTCCATATCCTTTTTGAATACGACCTTGCGCTGCAGTGTGGATGTTGAATTATAAAAATGTACTATTACATTTTTAGCGCCGTGAACAGCCTCAAAGGTTTTGCGGATGAGGTGTTCTCTTGCCTGAACGAGTACCTGTATTGTAACGTCATCCGGAATATGACCGCCCTCGATCAGTTCGCGGCAGATCTCGTATTCTGTTTCGCTTGCCGACGGGAAGCCGATCTCTATTTCCTTGAAGCCCATATCCACAAGTGCGTGGAAGAATTCGAGCTTCTGTTCCAGGTTCATCGGGTCGATAAGAGCCTGATTTCCGTCGCGAAGGTCAACCGAGCACCATATGGGTGCCTTTGTAATGGTATTGTCAGGCCATTTTCTGTTTTCGAGTTTTATCTGCTCGAAAGGAGTGTACTTCATAAATCCTTTATTCATTTTTATTCCTCCTGTATAAATATTTGATAATCAAAAAGCCGCCCCACGTCCTTTCGGACAAGGGGCGGGCATAAAGCTCGCTGTACCACCCTTATTCAGATACCAAAAGTATCCCTCATGCGCCTCTGACAAGGCGTCGGCAGATAACGCAGCCATGCGGACTACCCTGAATATTCAGGCAGTCGACTCCGGGATGAGCTATACACACGGCGCCCGACGCTGTCTTACACCATCCGACAGCTCTCTTTGCACAGGTATGCCGTATCTTTTTCCCTTCACAGTCTTTAAAAATCTGTACACTCCTATTATATACACACAATCACCGTTTTGTCAACCCCGGCGGACACTGCTGTTAGAGTAAAATTGACCGTAAAATAATTATTTGACAATAATCTGCGCACGCTGCCGGCGGCAAGCTGCCGCTCCCAATTCGCGGCGCAGAGCCTGCGCTGGGATTGAAATTATCAGAAAAATGTGGTAAAATGAACGGGCGGAAGTATTGTTTCGCGGCACGATCATAGTGAGAAAAACTGAACGGAGGATAATATATGAAATCTATAGTCAGATTTGCGGCTGTTTTTGCAGCCGGCGTCATTGCAGCGGCAGGACTTTGCGGATGCTCTGAACTTATTGAGGGTAAGCGAAACATTGACGGGCTTATGAGCGACGTCGACGGACTGCGCAGCAGTATAGAAAACGGCGATCTGGACGGGCTTCGCAGTGTTATTGAAAACGGAAATTTCGACGAATACGTCAGCGGACTTGATACTGAAGAGCTGCAGAACCTTATCAGCGGACTGGAAGAAGTAGCCGGAACCGGACGGGAAAAGATCGATACAAAGGATAAGATGACCATAGCCTCCGGTGTTTCTGCTTCATGCAGCGGAATGTACTCGGGTGTTGTTGACGGAAGGGTGAATTCCGATATTGATAAGGAAGGCTATACAGTGCAGCTTCCGAAGTCAGGCGCACCGCTTTCCGAAAGAATACGCACTGCGGGCAGGCTTACAGTTGAGGACGCGCTGCGTTATGCAGATTCAAAAGGCGTCAGCCTTGACGGAATTTATTATCTCAGCTCAGATGCAGGCGAGGATTATCCGAAGGGAACTATCATAGCCGAAACTGACGATTATTTTTCAGAAGCAAAGAGTAAGGCAAAGCAGCTGAGAGCAGAAACAACATTTGAAGAGATCTACGGATAATTCAGCATCTGCAGAATATACTTCAATACTAAGTAAAGAATAACTCCGATGAATCGCCTGATACATCGGAGTTTTGTTATCTATTATTTTCAGAGGCGGCCTTTTTGGCTGCCTCTCTTTCTTTTTTGGAGAAAACGCAGCCGCAGTAGTCCTGCCGGTATAGTGAAAATTTCTGCGACAGCTCTATTGAACGTTTTGTGCCGCCGCGTTTTTTGAAATCCGAAAACAGATACGGCACACCATACTGCTCGCTGACTTCCCTTCCGATGGAATTCAGAACCTGGGAGTCTTTCTGCGGAGAGATGGAAAGCGTTGTAGTAAAATAATCTGCATTAACCGTTTTTGCGGCGTTTGCACTTTCGCTGAGGCGAAGACGGTAACATTTAAGGCACCTTTCTCCGCGTTCAGGTTCGTTTTCAAGACCCCTTGCCATTTCGTAAAAACGCTGAGGCTCGTATTTTCCCTCCATAAAAGCCACATTGGGGCACATCTGACGGATAAGTCTTGTTATTTCGGAAACCCTCTTGCGGTATTCCGCTTCGGGAGAAATGTTCGGGTTATAGTAAAAAACCGTTATGTCAAAATAATCGTGCAGGTATTCAAGGACATAACTGCTGCACGGAGCGCAGCACGCATGAAGCAGCAGACGCGGACGCAGTCCCGCCTGCGTAATGCCCTGCAGAGTTTTGTCAAGCTCAAGCTGATAATTGATTTTCGGGGTCATTTCGCACCTCTGGTATTATAATGTTACAGCTTTGCGAGAATGTCGGACGGTGAATAAGCTATGCTGTCAGCACCCGCCTGCTCCAGCTCCGAAACGGGACGGAAACCCCAGCTTACGCCGATTTTTCTCAGTCCTGCATTAGCGGCTGTGAGCATATCAACGTCGCTGTCGCCTATATACAAACATTCGTCCTTCTGCAGACCGAGCATGGACAGCATCGCATTGACCGACGCCGGGTCGGGTTTGCGCGGGAAGCGGTCCTGTTTGCCCCATACTGCGGCGAAGCTGTAATCCGGGAAAAGCTGCTCCACGATTTCTCCGGCGAATTCGTCCGGCTTGTTGGAAAGAACCGCTGCGGCAACATTTCTGGCTTCAAGCTCTCTGAGAAGCTGAACTATTCCGTCGTAGGGACGGGTAAGCTCTGTGCAGTGAGTTCGATAATAGCTGCTGAAATCGGCAAGCACGCTTTCTTTAAGCTCTGCGCATGTGCCGCTTGGTACTACCATTGCCCTGTCTGCGAGAACGGATATTCCGCTGCCGACCATAAAGCGGTATTTTTCACGCTCGTGGGTCGGCAGACCGTTTTTTTCAAGGGCAAAGTTCATTGCGTCTGCAAGGTCATAAAGAGAATCGATGAGTGTGCCGTCAAGATCAAATATACAAAGCTTTATCAATTTATTTCATTCCTTTTTTGCTGTCGTCTTTTGTTCTGCTGCGTGAAGCGAGGCGCTTATCGGGACGTTTCTTTGATTTCGGCAATGATGCCGCAGGTTCGCTTCCTGAGCCGAGCTCAGTCTTCGGAAGTTTTCTCTGCCTCATCAGAAGTATCGCGCCTATTGCGGCGAGAACAGCTACTGCCGAAACAATGATAAATATTATAATATCCTGCCAGTTTGCAACAGATACCGTTGTTTTGACTATCGCGCCGGAAGCGGGCATTGTTGTTTTGTAAATGCCGTTTTCGTCGGGGTCGATATTTGTCAGCTCTATTCCGGCAGCTGAATCATCTGTAGTACGTTCAACGGACATTGAATGTGCAAGCTCACCTTCACGGGGAATAAGGTTATAGTTTACCGGTACGTTGATGTTTTTGCCTATCAGCAGTGTAGAAAGGTTCACAGTGTCGGTAATATTCTTTCTTGTGCGCAGGGTAAACAGCGGTGTGTAGGATTCCTCCATTATAAGGTTTGAGTCGCCGAAGATATCGGTTACTGAGGAATTCAGCTCGGCTGCGGTACCGGAAAAGCTTATCGTAGAAAGAGCCTGTCCTTTATCTACGGTGTTATCAGCTGCGATGCCGAGAGTTTTGAAATATGATTTGGTATATTCTGCTGCTTCGTTTCCGGACTGTTCGATATCATAGCGGAAAGTATAGCTCTTTTTCATTGTATCGTTGTCGAGTGGCGTCAGGGAAATATCGATTGAAGCAGGAGTATACTGTTTACCGTCGTTTATCTTGAGTGTGAGAGAGGGTGCTCCGCCGTTGAAGGTGACGTCAGAGCCGGTTTCGGTTGTGGTTTCGAGAATATCCGAAGCTGTCGTCCACTGGAAATCAGAGTAAATAAGCGGGTCGGCAAGCTCTGTATCGTCGGACAGGGAATATGTATAGCGTATCGGTACATCTGCGCTGTCCTGACCGATGAATGATGAAAAGTCGAGTGTTTCAGTGAAGGAATTCTGGAAGGCAAGCGGAGTGGAGCCGGAAGCTTTGTCAATGTAGGAAACATCACCGTAAACAGAGGAAAGAATCCGGTTTGTATAGCCTTCGAGCTGTTTTTCCGTGAGGTTTGAAAAAGACACGGTGTACAGATAGCTTCCGTCCTCAAGCTGCCACTGAGTTTCGGCTGATTCATCCGTTGTGGACGCGAAATACTGCGAAAGCTTATCGCCCAGAGCGTCAAAGGTGGACTGCGGAATTGTGAAAACTACTGTACGGTCAAAAACAGGTGCGCGATTGGTAGTTGATATCTGTATTCCGGAAATCGGGTAGCCTTTGAGGCGGTTTACGGATATCGTCGGGAGTGAGGTTGCGGTTTCCCCGTTAAAGCTTACGCTGGTGCTTTCCTCGCGGCTTTCGTAGTCGAAGCTGACGAAATCCTCAATATGTGCGAAGGTAGTGATCCATTCGAGCATCATGGACGAGGTGAAATACTCCTCTATGCGCCATCCGGTCGCGAGGGGCGTTGACGGGTTCGAGAAAACCACGCCCGGGCGTGTGCCGAGAATGTTTGTAAGCTTGCTTATATAGTCAGGGTAGGAAGAAAATTCAAGTGTGAAGGTATAAACAGGTGCGCCCGAGGAATTATCGACAGAGCTGCCGAGGCCTTCCGGACAGTATTTGCGAACGAGCATTTCAAGGTTTTCCGAGTTCGACGAATCGGAAAAGGATGACGGGAAGGCGGCACGGATAGTGCGTTTGCCGGCAAAAGATGAATTAAGCTCAAGTGTGGTGGAAATGACGAGGGAATTGTCATTTCCGGTCGAGCAGGATGCAAGAGAAAAGACCGAAAGGACGATAAGCACCACTACAGCCGCAGCAGTAAGCCGGGTTTTCATATTATACATTATATTCACTCCCTGATTACGATCAATATACCTATATTCTACTATTTTTATATTATAATGTAAAGAGTTTTCATAAAAATGGCACGATATCAGCTTCAGAGTGTTAGTCTGACGTATTATTCCTTAAAAACACAACATGCAGTCCGTTAGTCGACCGATTACCACAAATTGTAGATTTTTCATACAAAATCCAACAATTGCGAGTTAAAAAAATATTTAAATTAACGAAAAGTCGTTGACTTTTAGACACCATCGTGATAGAATGATGATATCTAATAATTACTTTACGTCAGGAGGGGAGCGCTATGTCAAAGGTCAAAAGCACAAAATTCAGATTCATAGCGTTTCTGTTGTGTGCTCTGCTCGTTATCTCCGGGTTTGTACCGGTTATGGGAGGGCTCAGGGCGAAGGCAGACGGAACTATTACTATTTATTTTGACACAGGTAAATGTCCGGATTCAAATACTTACGGTTTTTATAAAAGCATGGAAAACCTATGGTATCATGTAAGCAATCATATCGAAACCGATCAGAATGGTAACGAGGAGATAAGCAGTTGGACGGCGATGACTAAAACAAGTATCCCCTCTAAATATGATCCTACAAATGGTAAGGTTTTTAAGGTTGTATTGAATTCATCTTATGCAGGGCATTATATTTCATTTACCGGAGATGGCGGCAAGGGGCAGAAGGCAATGTACAGAACCGCCAGAAAACCCGGCGTTACTCTGTATGATGGTATCAGGATATATGATGATTATCCGTCGGAATGGGGAAAGTATCGCAGTACGTGGTTTAACAGTGCGGACGATGTTACCACTGAGGATATGTCAAACAAGTCTTACGCCATTGCAAATATGACCGGAAGTAAAGTTACATTTACACTCAGATATTCAGATGGAACTCATACATATGATGTGTCGGAAGAGGTCGATCCCAGAGATATTAACCATAACGTAATTATACCGAACCCACAATCCGGACATGATTATTATACAGGTGTCCAGATATATCAGGGCAGCAGCTTATTAAAAGAATATGATTTTAATGATCCGCAGAAAAAAATACCCGGTGATACTCCCGGTAATACATTCGTGTATGGTATTACAACCTACGAAACAGTAGACACCAATGTGTATGACGAGGGTGATAAGCTTAACGTATGCTTCTACGAAAAAGGCAGATATTCTCTGCCGAATGTATCAAGCAAATATTTGTATTTTTCCGGTGATAATTTCCCGAAGAGCGGAACACCCCCGACTGTGACAATCAACGGTACATCTGTGGAGATAGAGCAGGTAACAAAAATAAGTAATGCAAGCTTTAAAACCAAAAATCCTGTTAATCTGATAGGTACGGATTCACAGAAAATAATTGAGGTAGTTTATGGCGGCGCTACTTATCGTATGTTATGGAGGGATACGAGCTCTGACCTTATAATCACATCAGGTAACACAAAGAGAATCAAGGGTAAATATACAGTTCAGACTGTTGACCAAACCGGTAAAGAAACCGGAGACGACGGGCAGGAACATAACTATACATACAGAACAGCTCAGGCTGATTTTTATGATTATCAGTATGATAATTTCTATCAG
>ONAX01000051.1 GCA_900315875.1 uncultured Eubacteriales bacterium
ACTGCACTCAAACTATTGAACCGCCGTGTACCGAACGGTACGCACGGTGGTGTGAGAGGTCGGCTGCTCAATTAATGGGTAGCCTCCTACTCGATTCAGCCTTCTTTTTTGTAATCCGTGGGAAGAGATGTATGGCTGCTGTCTATGCCCATATTAATGTTTGCATATACAACAGATTTCAGTTTTCCTGATGACTGGTCATATATTTCTCCGCCGAGAACAGTATTTCCTGAGAAATAAACCACCAGCACTTCACCGCTGCCCTCGTAGCGCTCAAATGTCGCATCGCTTCCGTTATACTTGCAGCTTCCGCTTGCAGATATCGTCTTGAACTTAGTTGTCAGAGAAATAACCTCTCTGTACGGATCCGATTTGATATCATCATTACCCACTATAAAATACGTTTTCGACAGGTCATCTATCTGATATGTCGTTCCGTCCTTCTGCAGGAAGGAAAGCTCGTATTCAGCGTAGTTATCCTCAAATGCAGACTGAATATATACCGCACCGCCGGAATTCTGCAGATCAGTTTTGCTCATTGTATATACTGTTTCATTATCTTCTGATTCCTCATCCGAAACTGAAAGCAGAGAAACCACAAACCGTCCGTCACTGCCGTTTATTACATTCTGCATAGTGGAAATAAAGCCCGGTGTAGAAACAGACGAATCACTTTTTGCACCCTCGGCAGCGCTGTCAATACTCTTGGAGTTGATAAGCGCCTTATCACTCTGGGGTACATTTTCCATTGCTTCGGGAACATTTGTATTGACCTGTGCAGCACTGCCGCTGTCAGATGACTGCTGTGCTTCGGAGGACGCTGTCGCAGAAGACTGCTGCGCAGCCGATGACTGTTCTGCTGCAGAAGACTGCTGAGTCTGAGATGCCGCCTCTGAAGACTGCTGAGTTTCAGCTGAAGACGACTGCTGTGCTCCCGATGACTGTTTCGCTGCGGCAGCAGACGATGCCGCGGATGAGCTTTCCGCGCTGCTCTGAGCTACATCGGATTCGGTGGGTGTGAGATATGTTGTTTTACCTGCACAGCCTGCGCCGAGTGTCAGAAACGCAGTACAGAGTGCCGCACAGATAAATTTAGCTGCTATATTTTTTTGCATAACCAGTTTCTCCTATTAATGTTATTTAATCTGTTTTAATAATAACACCTGTCAGAAAAAAAGTAAATAGTCAAAGGGAAGATAGAATATAATTTTTCTGCCGGAGCATATGATACTCAGTTAATCATCGGATCCCATTCTTTGAGCATAATGCCGCCGAGAACGTCTGATGAATAGCGGAAGGAGACTAAATCATTGTCATCAGGAGCGCAGATAGATTCCCTGATGACAAGCCCCTCATCTGAAAGCTCGTTCAGAAGCTTGACTGCCATTGTCCTTCTCTCGGCAAGTGAAGCTGCGTTATATTCCTGGCTATCCGTCAATTCCTTCAGACGATCCCCCACCGTTTCCATATCAGCAAGTTCCTGTTCTGTGAAGGGCTTATAGGATTCCTCCATGTTTTCGCCGGAGTATTTTTCTATCAGTTCATCTTTTACCACTTTCAGATCAAGTAAACCGTCAAGATCATACCTGACGTTATCCTTCATAACAGTACCGCCCGCAATACTCAGTGAAAAGCTGTTGCCGTTTACATCCCAGAAGGTATATGTTTCGTTGGAATCGCAGATATAAACGTCTGTTTCATTTGATAACCTTAGAGCACGGACAGCTTCGGTAAGCTCTTTTATCAGCCCCCTGTCCGTTGTCTGCGCTTCAATGGTATATCCACCCTCGCCAAGGAACATATATCTGACCGTTGCAACCTCGCCTATGTTTTCATCCCACAGAACGCTGTTGGAAGAATCAGTTTCGGCCACAATTCCGCTCCTTTCGCCCTGAGAGGATACTGTTTCTTCGGATTTTTCCGATATACTTACGGTACGGCTTTGCACACTCTCTCCCGATGTTTCAGAAAAGCTCTGTGTTTCCGAGCTTTCTGCGGTCAGAGGAGGCAGCGGAGGTGATTCCGGTGTACAGGCTGCTGCGGCACCAGATATCAGAACAGCAGAGAATATAACAGCTGCGGCTTTCATAATAGTTTTTGTTTTGCTCATAACGATCGTCCTTTCAATGCTTTCTGACATAAAGATCCGCTGAGTAAGAAAAGGTTACAAAAAAATCCCGACGGATTTCTCCGTCGGGACGTGATGTACTTTGCTTAGTCGATTAGCCGAGCTCTGCGAAATACTTAATTGTTCTGACCATCTGGCTTGTGTAGCTGTTCTCGTTGTCATACCAAGAAACAACCTGTACCTCATAGAGGTCGTCAGCGATCTTAGAAACCATTGTCTGGGTAGCATCGAAGAGTGAACCGTATCTCATGCCGATAACGTCAGAAGAAACGATCGGATCCTCGTTGTAGCCGAAGGACTCAGAAGCAGCAGCCTTCATAGCAGCATTGATGCCTTCCTTTGTAACTTCGCCCTTAACAACAGCTGTAAGGATTGTGGTTGAACCTGTCGGAACCGGTACACGCTGTGCAGAACCGATGAGCTTGCCGTTGAGCTCAGGAATAACAAGGCCGATAGCCTTTGCAGCACCTGTGCTGTTCGGAACGATGTTAGCAGCGCCAGCTCTTGCTCTTCTGAGGTCGCCCTTTCTGTGAGGACCGTCAAGGATCATCTGATCGCCTGTATAAGCGTGAATTGTGCTCATGATACCGCTCTGGATCGGAGCATAGTCGTTGAGAGCCTTAGCCATAGGAGCAAGGCAGTTGGTTGTGCAGGAAGCAGCAGAAATGATCTTATCGTCAGCTGTAAGAGTCTTCTCGTTTACTGAGAATACGATTGTCTTAAGGTCGCTGCCTGCCGGAGCAGAAATAACAACCTTCTTAGCGCCTGCATCGATGTGAGCCTGTGACTTATCCTTTGAGCAGTAGAAACCTGTGCACTCGAGAACAACGTCAACACCGAGCTCGCCCCAGGGAAGCTCAGCAGCGTTAGCCTTAGCATAGATCTGGAGAGTCTTGCCATCGACTGTGATGGTGTTAGCCTCGTCGTCAGCGGTAACAGTGTGAAGGTTCTCGCCGATGATGCCGCAGTAGCCCTTCTGAGCTGTATCATACTTAAGAAGGTGAGCGAGCATTGAGGGCTTTGTAAGGTCGTTGATAGCAACTACCTCATAACCTTCTGCACCAAACATCTGTCTGAATGCAAGACGACCGATACGACCGAAGCCGTTAATAGCAACTTTAACTGACATGGGAATTACCTCCTAATAATTTACTGATTCTATTGTAAAGCATTTTAAGGCAAATTACAAGTGTTTGCGTAAATTTTAACAAAAATTTTTTAATATTTTCCAATTAAAAAAAGCTTCTACCGTCGGCAGATTTCCGTTGTGGTGCAGAATAAATCTCACAGCGTAAAGTTATTCAGGTATCTGACCTGCATCACGCGTATTAATACATCTGATATCAACTGCTGTCATCATAGCGTTTACCTCCCTTCCGGTGCTTTACTATCAGCATAGCACAGAGAAATATGTAATTCAACGGGCAAATCCGGCAACAGAAAAACCCGGTACAATAAATTATACCGGGTTAGCAACAATGTGATAAAATCAATTATTCGGGTTATTCCTCTGCGCTCATTTCGTCAAGGATTTTGAAAAGCTCCTCATAATCCTCGTCGCTGTCTGCAAACATTTCGTCAATCTCGCGCTGTTCATCCTGCTCTGCATGAGCTTCAAGCTCCTCTATCAGATCGTTCGAAACAGCTGCCGGCTCTTTTGTAACCTGTGTATTTTCATCAGCAGCAGGCTCTTCGTTGATTTCCTCTTTTGCCTCATAGGACTCTGCGGACTCTTCCGCGACACTTTCATATGTCATCGGTGCATTTTCCGGCTCTTCGCTGACGCTTTCGTAAGTCATCGGTGCAGCCTCAGGCTCCTCCCCTATATCATCAAAGGTCATCGGAGCTGTTTCGGGTTCTTCGGTTGTATCATCCGGCTTTGCGTCATCCTCAGTTGCCGCAGCAGCTGCCGCGCCGGAAAAGAGAATATCAATACTGCCCTCGCTTGTATCAGGCTTTTCCTCATGCTCTTCGGATTCAACGTGGATGCTGCCGGTCGTTGCCGCAGCCTCCTCCTTCTTTTCTTCGTTCAGAGAGTCGAGGAAGGTCGTATCAGCGTCCTCCTCTTCCTCACCTTCAACCAGCTTATAGACTGAATTCTTGTGAGCACCTATAATAAACAATGCGGCATATCCTGCAAAGGAAATATCACAGACGCAGGTAAGAATGCGCGATATTGTAGGCTCAACTACAATTGCGTCAACGCCGTCAGTTGCAGTACCGGGAACAAACATCTTTACGATAATGTCGCCGCATACAGCAGCAACGCATGCAATATACATGATACCATACAGCGTCATCCTGCGCAGTGCAACGGGTTTTTCCGGCTGGGAAAGGTACATTGCGTGATAGAACAGGAACAACAGCAGCAGCGCTGTGGAAAAAACATCGTATTTAACAGCTGCATGCAGAGAAACATGCTGATAGTTGAAGAACATTACCAGCAGCTTTGCGCAGCACCAGAGCACAGGTCCGAAGCTGAGAAGCGGACGCTTGACCATGCCGTTATGACCTGTAAAAGAAATGCACGATTCGTACAGCAGCACGATTCCGCCGAATACCGAAAGCACGGCGGTTATTCCTGCAAACAGCTGAGAATCGGCTGTGCTGAATGACAGGATCGTGATAACTCCGATTCCGATTATTGAAGCAGAGGTAATAAATCCGAAAATTCCGGCACCGGGATTCTTTCCCGGAGATGTACTTTCAAGCCCTACATTGCGGCTCATAGCGGACATAACAAAGCCGATTATTACAAGCAGCGCAAGAGAAATAACAAATACTGCAGCACATACATCGGAATTAAGGAAGAAACCCTTCCCCGTCCCGTTAAATATTGTGTCGCATATCAGGGCAGCACCGCCCACAAGTCCCAGTAAAAGGGCAGGCAGCCAGAGTTTGCATACCTTCATAAGCTCAGTTCTCCTTAGTAATTAATGACCGCAGTCTTGGTCAGCGGTCGCAGATAGGCTGGTATTCCTTTGCGTGTACCATAGAGCGATATGCCGGACGGATTATTCTTCCGCCGTAGGTCACTTCCTCGACCCTGTGCGCACACCAGCCTGCCATACGTGATACAGCAAACAGCGGTGTGAACATTTCGCTCGGTATTCCTAACATATCATACACAAAACCGCTGTAAAAGTCAACATTGGCACAAATCACCTTGCTGCTGCCCTTAACGTTGCGCATTACGGCGGGGGTCAGTCTTTCGACGGACTTATAAAGCTCGAATTCGCGGTTCATATCCTTTTCGTCTGCGATCTTGGCCGCTGTCCTTTTCAGGATTACAGCTCTCGGGTCGGACAGAGTGTATACCGCATGGCCGAAGCCGTAGATAAGACCGGACTTGTCTGCGTTTTCGCGGCGGATAACGCCGGCAAGATAATTGTAGATTTCGTCCTCGTCGCTCCAGTCGCGTACCTTTTCCTTCATGTCGTTCATCATTGAGCGCACCCTAAGGTTAGCGCCGCCGTGACGCGGACCCTTGAGGGATCCGATAGCAGCCGAAATAGCTGAATATGTATCTGTTCCGGAGGAGGACAGCACCCTCGTGGAGAATGTGGAGTTGTTACCGCCGCCGTGCTCGGCATGAACTATCATGCACAGATCGAGCAGCTTTGCCTCGGAATCGGTGAATTTCATATCCGGGCGCAGCGCACGCAGAATAGATTCGCTTGCAGAAAGATTAAGATCGACCGGATGGAAAAACATGCTCTCCCTGTCGAACGCCCTGCGCTTCACCTGATAGGCATATGTCATTATTGTCGGCAGGCAGGCCATAAGATGTATTGACTGCCTCATGAGGTTTTCGAGTGATGTATTATCGGGATCATCATCAAGCGTATACATGCCGAGAACAGAATGTGCAAGCTTGTTCATAATATCGCGCGACGGGAATTTGAGTATCATATCGTCTGTGAAATCATGGGGCAGCTCACGGTAAAAGCCGAGAATCTCCTCGAAATTTTTCAGCTGCGCCTTTGTCGGCAGCTTGCCGAAAAGCAGCAGGTACGCTGTTTCCTCATATCCGAAACGGTTTTCAGATATGCAGGCATTAACTATATCATTGACGTCAATTCCGCGGTAGGTAAGCTTTCCTTTGTCGGGTATGCGCTCACCGTCAGCCATCATAAAACCGTGAACGTTGCATATATTTGTAAGTCCTGCCATTACGCCGGTGCCGTCAGGGTTTCTCAGTCCCCTTTTTACACCGTAGGTCTGGTAGTCTGAGGCGTTGAAGCCGTTATTATTTCTGTATTCCTCACAAAGCTCGGAAAGTCTGTCATTAAAAAGTCCGTTAGCTTCAGTCATTAGCAATTCCTCGTTTCATCATATAGATCGATTACCTTTTATTTTACCTATTTTTTTCGTCCGTGTCAAGAAAACCACACTATTTGCATATGAAAATTCTCTTTCAGAGGAGGTTTACATGTTAAAACGAACAATTATTACTGCAATATGCATAATTCTCATGCTTTCATTGCCGCTGATTTCGGCAGGACACGGAATCTCACTGCCGGAATTCGGACAGAGCGGCCAGCAGCCGGAAAGCAAATCATCAGAAACAGAACCGGAAAAGCACGAATCTGAAAAAGCAAAGGATACTGACAACGACAAATACTTCATAATTAAAAACGATGACAGCGGCAAAACCGAAAAAGTGGGGGACAGGCAGCTTTGCATCGGCGTTCTTGCCGCGGAAATGTCTCCGGACTTTGAGCACGAGGCTCTTTGCGCACAGACCGTGGCGCTGTATTCGCATTACAGTTTCCTTCGCAACAAAGCACGCAGCGAGGGCAGAGAATATGATATTAAAGACAGCGAAGCTCCGTATCTTACTGAGGAAGAGCTTAAGAAGCGATGGGGCAAAGGATTTGACGACGGCTTTTCAAAAATATCCGGCGCAGTAGATGAGGTTTTCGGTATTATCCTGACCGAAGGAGACGAAAAAGCAGCAGATGCCGCTTATTTTGCAATATCCTCCGGCAGGACAGAGGATGCAGCAGATGTTTTCGGCAAGTCATACCCCTTTCTTGTGCCTGCCGCAAGCCCATGGGATAAGCTGCAGCCCGGGTACCTCAGTACAAAAACCGTATCAGCTGATGAACTATGCGAAATGCTGCCTGATATCAGAAAGCAGGAGGACGGAAGTATTTCTATTGGTACTGCGCAGTGCACAGACTCCGGCACAGTGATGAATATTAATATCGGCGGCGCAGATTTCACCGGGGCAGAAATACGCAGCGCCCTCGACCTTCGCAGCGCCTGTTTTGAACTGGAGCGCGACGGGGAAGACTATGTTTTCACCGTACGCGGCTATGGTCACGGTGTAGGAATGAGCCAGTGCGGCGCGAACGCAATGGCAGAGCAGGGCGCCTCATGGCAGGAAATCATATCGCATTATTACCCCGGGAGCTGTATTTTTGATACCGGATTAAAAAGCGAGTGACGAAACGGCACATAAATATTACGTAATGCCGGAACGCAGCTAACCGCAATCACTGTTCCGGCACCGTAGCCAGTCCGCGGTAATTGCACTTTTACGGTGAAAAACAGTGTGAAAAAGGGGCACGGGACTAAATTATATAAAAATCTTGACAAAAAGATACATTTCGTTGTACAATATTAAACAGACGATAAGCTGTCTGCGAGAAATGAATTTCTTGCCATTCAACTCAATCATGCCGTTTATTATATTTTTATATAACAGGGATATATATTATTGAAATGTCGTGCGGTACCGGTGTCGTTTTTTCTTATGATGCCAGCGCACTTGTTTTTTGTAATATTAAATCTTTTGGCATGCGCCCCGCGGTCGGGGCGTGTACAAATGCCGTCATGTAGGATTGATCTGCGTGCCGGTGTCACATAAATATACAAAAATATAATATGAAGCGGCACCTTTGGGCTGAATTTGAACTTGAATTATAAGCAAATCAACTTAGGAGGTGTCAAACATGAATTTTTGGCTGGCAATAGCGCTTATTGTTGTTGCTGCTGTTCTGTCCGGTGGTATATTCGCATTTGTCGGATTCAAGCTGGGCGAAAAGTATCGCCGCAAGGTCGGCGAGGAAAAGATCGGTTCTGCTGAACAGGAAGCAAAACGAATAGTTGAAGAAGCGCAGCGCGAAGCGGAAGCCACAAAAAAGGAAGCTGTTATTTCCGGTAAAGACGAAGCTCACAAGCTTCTGAGCAATGCTGAAAAGGAAATTTCCGAAAGACGCAAGGAAATTCAGCGTCAGGAAAGACGTATACAGCAAAAGGAAGAGACTGTAGAGAAAAAGATGGACAGTCTCGAAAAGAAAGAGGAAGCTGTTTCCCAGAAGAACAAGGCTGCCGAAGCAAGGCTCGAAGAAGCCGAAAAGCTCAAGCAGAGCCAGTTTGAAATGCTCGAAAAGATCTCAGGTCTTACAGCAGAGCAGGCTAAAAGCTACATTCTCACATCACTCGACGGTGAGCTTGCCCACGAAAAGGCTGTCAGAATCAAAGAATATGAGCAGAAAACCAAAGAAGAATCCGAAAAGACCGCAAGAGAGATCATTTCTCTTGCTATTCAGAGGGTCGCTGCAGACCATGTAAGCGAATCCACCGTATCTGTCGTACCGCTGCCCGGCGATGAAATGAAGGGCAGGATCATAGGCAGAGAGGGAAGAAACATCCGCGCGATTGAAACCATCACAGGCGTGGATATCATTATTGACGATACACCCGAGGCAATCACGCTGTCGTGCTTCGAGCCCGTTAAACGCGAGATCGCAAGGGTCATGCTCGAAAAGCTTATTTCAGACGGACGCATACATCCTGCAAGAATTGAGGAAATGTACGAAAAGGCCCGCCGCGAGGTTGAGGCAATGATAAAGTCCGAAGGCGAAAGAGCTATCATCGAGGCAGGTATCAACGGAATACATCCGGAGCTTGTCAAGCTCCTCGGTAGACTCCATTTCAGAACGAGCTACGGCCAGAATGTACTGGATCATTCGCTCGAGGTCGCATACCTTTGCGGCATTATGGCAAGTGAGCTGGGGCTTGAACCCACAATGGCACGCCGCGCAGGACTGCTGCACGATATCGGCAAGGCTCTTGACCACGAAATTGAGGGCAGCCATATTGAAATCGGCGTAGACGTTGCAAGAAAGTACAAAGAAAGCGAGATCGTCGTGCATGCAATCCATGCTCATCACGGCGACGTTGAAGCAAAGACAATAATCGCATGTCTTGTTCAGGCAGCGGATGCTATTTCCGCAGCAAGACCCGGTGCAAGACGCGAGAACATAGAAAACTACATCAAGCGTCTCGAAAAGCTCGAAGAGGTTGCGTCCTCCTTCGAGGGTGTAGAAAGAAGCTTTGCTATCCAGGCAGGCAGAGAGGTGCGCATACTCGTAAAGCCTGATGTTGTCAAGGACGACGAAATGACACTGCTTGCACGCGATATATGCAAGAAGATCGAGGAAGAGGTAGAATACCCCGGACAGATCAAGGTAAACATTATAAGAGAGAGCAGAGCAATAGAATACGCAAAATAATAATGCAGCCCCGTTTTTTGCGACGGGGCTGTTTTTATTTTAATATCTGGCAGCACACCGGATGCAGGCTGCTGCATGAGAAAAAGGTCTTGATTTTTTTTATCAATAGTGATATAATAAACGGGCAATGGTCGTGGGCCGGTGTGGCGAAATTGGCAGACGCACGGGACTTAAAATCCCGAGGTAGAAATACCGTACGGGTTCAAGTCCCGTCACCGGCAGAGCGTCTGACCGTCCGGGGCGAATCAGTGTTCGCTTCCGGCGGTTGACTTGTTTTTGCGCCATTTCCCTGCAGTACATATGCAGGAATAAAATTATATTACACGGAGGCTTAGCTCAGCTGGTGAGAGTGCTTGCTTGACATGCAAGAGGTCGCTGGTTCAAGTCCAGTAGTCTCCAGAAACGGCGAACCGCCGCGCCCGATTTGCGTTCGACTTCTGTCGGACGCGATATTTTTTTCCGCGCTCGCAGAAATATCTTTATTGTAATATATTCTGTACCTTCAGAACCTGACGTGCCGCAGGGATTGATTATCGTAACCGATCCCGGCGGTCTCTTTTTTTGAAGTTCAAGTCCGGGTTATATAAGAATACAGATATCCTCTCTGGAATAATTCCTTTAGTTTTTCGTTTTTTAAATATTCTGAAAACCTTCTTAATTAAACCTTCTTAATTTATTCCACTTTGAATTTTGCAGGAATCACTATTCCGGGTTTCATTTTTGCCTATAAAAAATATTTTTCTGAACTTCTATACATATATATAGCACCTTATGAATAATCTGTATACTAAATTTCAAAAAGTCTATTGATTTTGTGCGGAAAATGTGTTTTAATCATATCTGTAGGTGTTTTTATTTTTTGCCAATTTGGAAAAAAGGAGGGATTTGTGATGGCGGAAGAATTCATCCGGTCAGTTCTGGATACCGAAGAAGAATGCCGCAAAAAAGAAGCGAATGCCAAAAGTCTTGCAGATACAAAAAAACAGAATGCCAAGATCGAAGCTGAACGCATCATTCTTGAAGCAAAAAAGAGTGTCGATGAGATGCTGCAGCAGGACGCCGATGCAATTGCAAAAAGCTCCGACAAACAACTGCAAAGGGAAAAGGATGCGCTGCGGCTGAAATGTGAAGAGCTCAGCAAAACAGCGGACAAGAACCGCAGCAGAGTCACAAAGCTTGCTGCACAGCTGCTGGTGGCTGAATAATGCCTCAGCAATAGACCAAAAAGTGTGGTGATAATGATTTGGCTAAACTGAAAATGAAATCAGTGCGTATAATCGCCCTGCGAAAGGACCGAAAACGCCTGCTTGAGCATTTACAAGACAGTGCGCTTATGCAGGTAACGTCGACCGAGCAGGCGGCGGAGGGCTTCAGACGAAGCGACAAATCCTCGCAGCTGCGCCAGTTTGAGCGTAATGCGGAGCTGACGGCTCAGGCACTGAAGATACTGGACAGGGAAGCGCCCGAAAAAAAGGGACTTCTTGATTCCTTACGCGGCAGACGCGAAATAGATCCGGACGAGATCGGCAATATCGCTGCAAATTCCGCTAAGATAATCGGCATCTGTAATAAGATAGTCACCCTTGACAAGCGAATGGCAGACTCAGCCGCCGAGAGAATAAGGATCAAAACCCAGATAGCCCAGCTTGAGCCCTGGAAGAAGCTCGATATTCCGCTCGGAACACCCGATACGGCAACCGTTGCGGTGTTCATAGGAACATTCCCGAGGGGCTATACAAATGAAGAGCTGTCCGTAGCTGTCACAGAGGCTGCTCCGGAGCTTACATTTGAATATGAAATATTCTATACCTCGTCAAATCTTACGAGCGCAGTAATCTATGCGCCGAAAAAGCAGAAGGAAATGTGCCATGCAGCGCTGCGATCCATCGGCTTTACTCAGCCTATAAACCCGACAAGCCGAGTACCTGTCAAAAAGGTGGAAAGGCTGCTCGAAAAGGATAAGGAACTCGAAGAAAAGCGAGAGGCAGCTAAAAAGCAGATAGCGGAATATGCAAAATACCGCAGCAATATCTGTGACACATCGGATTATTTCATAATGAGATCCGAGAAATACAAGGTCATAAGCGGAATGGATCAGACAAAACACGTATTTGTCCTGACCGGATATGTACCGGAGCCTGACTGCGAAAAACTCCGCACACTGTGTGAGCGCTGCTCGGAATGTGTAGTAGAGTTTTCCGACGCCGGTGACGACGCGCCCGTAAAGCTGAAAAACAACGCCTTTGCGGAGCCTGCGGAATCCATTGTTACAATGTATTCTCCGCCGTCAAAGGATGATGTCGACCCGACGCCGCTGCTGGCATTTTTCTTCTATTTCTTCTTCGGAATGATGTTTTCCGACGCGGGCTACGGTCTGCTGATGGTTATTGCATGCTCTGCAGCGATAGCAATATTCAAACCCGACCGCAATATGAGAAATAACCTGCGGCTGTTCCGCAACTGCGGCGTAGCTACAATAATATGGGGACTTGTTTTCGGAAGCATTTTCGGAGACGCTCCTGCAGTAATATACAACCTGATAACCGGCGGTAATATTACGATGGCACAGCTTCTGCCGTGGCCGACGCTCGACACGCAGAAGGACGCGCTGATGATAATGATAATGTCTATCGGTCTCGGACTTGTACATATCCTCGTTGGTATGGCATGCAAGTTCTATGTCTGCTTCCGCAAAAAGAAGTATGCCGAAGCATTCTTCGATACCGGACTCTGGATGCTGCTGCTCGTGGGTATTGCAGTTCTTGCAGCCGGACTTGCACTGGGTCAGACGCTTGTATATATCGGTGCCGGAATCGCAATTGCGTGCGCTGTGGGTCTTATTCTTACCCAGGGACGCAGCAAGAAGGGTATTTTCGGAAAGCTTATAGGAGGAGTTGCTTCTCTGTATGATATTACAAGCTACGTCAGCGACCTGCTAAGCTATTCGAGACTTTTGGCTCTCGGCCTTACCACAGGCGTTATGGCGCAGGTATTCAATATGCTGTCCACTCTTATGGGCACAAACGTATTCGGAATTATATTCATGATAGTGATCTTCATTGCAGGACATGCAATTACCATAGGACTGAATGCCCTTGGTTCCTATGTCCACACAATGAGACTGCAATATGTTGAAATGTTCAGCAAGTTCTACGAGGGCGGCGGAAAGCCTTTCACCCCGTTTGAGACCAACAGCAAGCATTTCAAGACAAATGTAAAAGAAAACAATTAACAAATCGGAGGTAACTAATTATGTTCGGATTATTTTTAGCTATTCTTGCAGCAGCTGCTGCAACAGTACTTGCAGGCATCGGTTCAGCAAAGGGCGTAGGCGGAGCTGCTCAGACAGCAATGGGCGTTCTTTCAGAAGACAGCTCAATGTTCGGTAAAATGCTCGTACTTACACTCCTTCCGGGTACACAGGGTCTGTACGGCTTCATCGTAGCATTCCTTATCCTCATCAACTGCGGCGTACTCGGCGGCACCCTTCCCACAACCGGTCAGGGTCTTGCATTCCTCGGCGCTTCTCTCGCAATTGGCTTCGGCGGACTTTTCTCCGGTATTGCACAGGGAAAGGCTTCCGTATCCGGTATCGCAATGAGCGCAAAGGATGAATCCAACTTCTCAAAGGCAATGGTATCTATCACACTCGTTGAGATCTATGCACTTCTTGCATTCATCGTTTCACTTCTCGTTGTTATCAACGTTCCGGCACTGAAGATCTGATAGTCATAGGCAATTAAAGCTATATGCAGAAAAGGTGGGAAAGCAATGAGTGACGGCGAAAAGATATTATCCTGCATCCGCAGCGACAGCGAGGAAAGAATTGCTGCATTGAATGCGGAAGCGGACAAGGTCTGTGCCGAGCTTACGGAACAGGCACAGAAAAAAGCAGAGGAAATACGCCACGCTGCCGAAACAAAGGTTCAGCTGCAGTCCGAAAAGCTTCTGAAGGCTACAAAAAGCCGGATTGAGCTGGAAAAGCGCAGCGAGCTGCTGAGAGCACGCAGAGCCGAAATCGACAAAACCGTTGACGGCATTGAGGATTATCTCTGCTCTCTCAGTGATAAAGAGTATTTTGACTTCATTTATTCACTTGCAGCCGGTCTCGGAAATAAAAGTGGTACCGTACTGCTGAGCAAAAAGGATCTTGCACGCCTTCCGAAGGATTTCAAAGCACGCATGCAGGCAGCAGGTCTTGGTATCAGCGTATCGGACAAGCCCTGCGATGAGATCAGAGGCGGCTTTATCCTGAAAAACGGCGACATAGAAGAAAATATGACATTTGCAGCGATAATTGCAGAAAAACGTGAACAGCTCGAGGATCTTATAAGCAGAGAGCTTTTTAAGGATTAAGGGGGATCTGTATGGCATTATCATATGAATTTTCCATAGGATCCGTCCGCGCAAAGGAATGCTCGCTGTTCAGTGCTGCAGATATTGAGCAGATGCTTGCCCTCGGCAGCGAAGAGGAGCTTTTCCGATTCCTGTCAGACAAGGGCTACGGCGACGGAGATACCGTCGATGAGCTGCTCGAGGACAATACACGGCGCATGTGGAGCTATCTTCGCAGCATTGCGCCTGATATGGAGATTTTTTCTCCCTTCATGCGCAGCAACGATATCCATAATTTCAAAACAGTCCTGAAGGGTATGATGTCAGGCAGAGATACCGACGACATGATACTCGAGCCAGGCACGATATCCGTCGGAGTCATGAAGGAGGCGGTTGAAAGCCGCCGCTTCGACAGACTTCCGCAGTGGCTGTCCGAAGCTGCCGACCAGTCCTACAACCTTCTTGCACAGACAAAGGACGCGCGCCTTTCGGATGCTCTTATTGACAGGGCATATCTGAGCAGGCTTCAGACTGACGCGCAGGAAACAAAAACTCCCTTTCTTGCGGAGTATTTCAGAGCGACGACATTTTATGCGGATATCAAACTTCTCATACGTGCAGCAAGAACCTCAGCCGGCCGCGACTACCTCGAAAGGGCAGTGTGCCCAGTTGAGGGACTTGATAAGCCGCAGGCAGTGAAAAAAGCACTTTCCGGCTCAGATGCACTACTGAAGTACCTTTCATCGATACAGGCATATTCCTGCTACAGGGCAATTGAGGCATATAACTCTTCGCCCTCGGAATTTGAAAGATACGTTGACAATTATCTCATGCAGCTTACGAGAAAAAGCTGCCGCTACGGTATAGAAGGCGCGCAGCCGATGCTCGGATATTATCTTGCATGCGAAAACGAAAGAAAAATCATCCATATTATAGCCGGCGGTATACGCACAAAGACTCCGCCGGAAAAAATAAGAGAAAGGCTGCGTGAGACCTATGGCTAAGGGAATTGCCGTAATCGGAGACGGCGAAAGCATAAAGGGCTTCGGCGCCGTCGGATTGGAGACGTTTGTCTGCAGCACCCCCGAGGACGCGTCGCAGTTGCTCAGAACCGTAACGGAAAACGACAGCTACGCCGTTATTTACATGACGGAGGAGCTGTTCGGACTCACCGAAAAGGAAAGAGAACGTTTTGCACAGCGGGTCTATCCTGCTATTATTCCGCTGCCGGGCGTACGCGGTAATACCGGCGCAGGCATGAAGCGGCTGAGCGGCTTTGTCGAAAAGGCGGTCGGCTCTGATATTCTTTTTAAGAACTGAGGTGTAGAATTTGACAAGCGGAGTTATAACTAAGGTTGCAGGTCCTCTCGTCATTGCAGAGGGCATGCGTGAAGCTAATATGTTTGACGTTGTAAGAGTAAGTAAGCACCGCCTGATCGGAGAGATCATCGAAATGCACGGCGACCGTGCTTCGATTCAGGTTTACGAGGAAACATCGGGACTCGGCCCCGGTGAAGTAGTTGAATCTACAGGTGCACCGCTTTCTGTTGAGCTGGGACCGGGACTTATCGGCTCCATCTACGACGGTATTCAGCGTCCCCTTGAGGAGATTATGAAGGTTGCCGGAAACAGCCTTACCAGAGGCGTTGAGGTATCTCCTCTTAATCACAGCAAAAAATGGCACTTTACTCCCAAGGTTAAAGCCGGCGACAAGGTCGTATCCGGTGATACAATCGGCACCGTAAAGGAAACCAATGCTGTTATTCACAAAATCATGGTTCCTAACGGCATGCAGGGAACAATAAAGAGCATAAAAGAGGGTGATTTCACCCTTGATGATACAGTTGCAGTGCTTGACTGCGGCGACAAGAGCGAAAATCTGACAATGTCCGTAAAGTGGCCTGTTCGTGTGGGCAGACCCTACAAGCGCAAGCTTTCTCCGGACATTCTTCTGACAACAGGTCAGCGTACAATAGATACACTTTTCCCGATTGCAAAGGGCGGCGTTGCCGCTGTTCCGGGTCCGTTCGGCTCCGGCAAGACAGTAGTTCAGCACCAGCTTGCAAAGTGGGCTGCAGCAGACATCATCGTATACATCGGCTGCGGCGAGCGCGGAAACGAAATGACTGACGTACTCAACGAATTCCCGGAGCTTAAGGATCCGCGCACCGGAAATTCCCTTATGGAAAGAACCGTACTTATCGCAAATACCTCCGATATGCCTGTTGCAGCTCGTGAGGCTTCAATATATACAGGTATCACAATTGCTGAATACTTCCGTGACATGGGCTTTACGGTTGCTCTTATGGCGGATTCCACAAGCCGTTGGGCTGAGGCTCTGCGTGAAATGTCCGGTCGTCTGGAGGAAATGCCCGGTGAAGAAGGTTATCCTGCATATCTGGGTTCACGTCTGGCTCAGTTCTACGAAAGAGCAGGCCGTGTAATAGTTAACGGCAGCGAGGATACCGAGGGTGCACTATCCGTTATCGGCGCAGTTTCACCTCCCGGCGGTGATATTTCAGAACCTGTTTCTCAGGCAACACTGCGTATTGTAAAGG